>NZ_JBLUOI010000013.1:31869-47296 GCF_048059995.1 Metabacillus sp. YM-086
CTGTCTCGATACTCCCAGTATCGGGACTTATCTTGGGCTTCCCACTCTTTTGTTGTCTCGATACTCCTAGTATCGGGACTTATCTTGGGCTTCCCACTCTTTTGTTGTCTCGATACTCCCAGAATCGGAACAAATATTGAGATATGGACCGAGAGTTGCCCATATTTAAAGAAAACTAAAAAAGCAGCCAGCTTATGCTGGCTGCTTTCTTAACTATTTCCCAATAAACTGCTGAGTCCAATAGTTACCTTCTGCTACATATCCTACTCCAATGTGAGTAAAGTTTGAGCTTAAGATGTTTGCACGGTGGCCTGAGCTGTTCATCCACGCATTCACAACTTCTTGTGGGGTGCGTTGGCCTTTGGCAATGTTTTCGCCTGCTGTACGGTATGTTACACCGAATTTCTTCATCATATCAAATGGTGAACCGTACGTTGGGCTTGTATGTGAAAAGTAGTTATTTTTTTGCATGTCTAATGATTTTTCACGGGCTACTTTGCCTAGTGTTAAATCAACTTTTAATGCTGGTAGACCTTGTTTGGCACGCTCTTGGTTTGTTAAATCTACTACTTGCTGCTCGTATTGGCTAAGCTGATAGCTTGCTTGCTCCGTCGTTTGTTCTGTTTGAGCTGGATGTTGTGTAGTAGGTTTTTGGGTTGCCGGCTCTTGTGTTGCTGGCTGTTCAGTTGTAGGTTTTTGAGCGACCGGCTCTTGAGTTTTCGGCTGTTCAGCTGTTGGCTGCTGCTCTACTTTTGTTGGTTCTTCTTTAGTTGTTGTTTCAGGTTGTTGTGTTGGTTGTTGAATTTTCACATTGCTAAAATACTTTTGCAGCAGAGCATTAATGCGCTCCATATCTACATGACCAGATTGATAATAGTAAACGTTTGTTTGTGTTGTGTTTGAAGCCGCATCAGCTTTATCAACGATTGGATTTGCCATTAATAATGCTGCACCTGCTACGACTGACAATATGATTTTCTTTTTCATATGTTTCATCCTCCCTTATCAACTGCTTGCTGACGAACATATCGTATCATGCGTTTTTTTGTCATAATTAAGGAAGGATTTAACAGTGATAGATTTTATACTTTTTTAATAGGTTAAAGGTCATATCATTTTTCAAACTCTATTAGGTGTTTCATAGATAAAATAGAATCTTCGTTTACTATGAATAATTTCCTATAAATATTTAAAAATTGGTTTATACACCAAATTTTTGTCCTTAAAATCCTGTTGACAGGTTTTTGAAAACAGTTAGGATATTACATTTATATCTGATGTGTTACAAAGGTTAAGTTTATTTCAACATCAAAAAAGACCCGAAAGAATCGGGTCTCTCTCTTCTTATCCTTTTTTCTGTACTAAACCAAGAATCATTTCTCTGATAATTTTACTCGCTGTGTTTGCTGTTTGCTCTGAGTGGTCATAGATTGGCGCAACCTCAACTAAATCTGAGCCAACAACACGTACATCTGAATTAGCAATTTCATGAATGGATGCTAAAAGTTCTTTTGATGTGATACCACCAGCATCAACTGTACCTGTCCCCGGCGCATGTGCAGGATCAAGGACATCAATATCAATTGTTAAGTAAACCGGACGACCTGCAAGTGTTGGTAAAACTTCTTTTAACGGCTCAAGTACTTCAAACTTTGAGATGTGCATGCCCACTTCCTTTGCCCAACGGAATTCTTCCTTCATCCCAGAACGAATTCCGAAAGAATAAACATTAGTTGGTCCGATGTGATCTGCAATTTTTTTGATCGGCGTTGAATGTGATAAAGGCTCACCTTCATAATCATCACGAAGATCTGTATGTGCATCAAAATGAATAATCGCAAGATCTGGATATTTTTTGTACATAGCCTTCATAACGGGCCAAGAAACTAAGTGCTCTCCACCCATGCCTAGTGGGTATTTTCCGTCCGCAAGCAACTTGTCGATATATTCCTCAATCATCTCAATGCTCTTTTGTGGGTTCCCGAAAGGCAGTGGAATATCACCAGCATCGAAATATTTTACTTCTTCAAGCTCTTTATCTAAATATGGGCTGTATTCTTCAAGACCGATTGATACTTCACGAATACGAGAAGGGCCGAAACGAGAGCCGGGGCGATAGCTTACTGTCCAGTCCATTGGCATCCCGTAAATAACCGCTTCACTTTCTTCATAGCTTGGATGACTTTTAATAAAAACATTACCTGAATAGGCTTCATCAAATTTCATTGAGTTTTTCCTCCGTTCTTAAAAAAGTGAGGCTTTACCCTCACTTGGTCTTTTTTATTTAATTAAGTCACTAACAAACTTCGGTAATACAAAGCATGCTTTGTGAAGTTCTTTTGTGTAGTATTTTGTTTCAATCTCATGGAAGCGATCTTCACTTACTTCAAGTGGATCGTATTTTTTCGAACCAATTGTGAATGTCCATAATCCACTTGGATATGTTGGAATGTTTGCTGTATATAAACGTGTGATTGGGAAAATTTCTTTTACATCACGTTGAACATTTGTAATTAACTCCGGTGTGAACCAAGGGTTGTCCGTTTGAGCAACGAAAACACCATCTTCTTTTAGTGCTTTTGAAATACCTGCGTAGAAGCCTTTTGTAAATAAGTTTACTGCAGGTCCCATTGGCTCTGTAGAATCAACCATAATAACGTCGTATTCATTTTCGCTTTCAGCAATATGCATAAAGCCGTCGCCAACTTTTACCTCTACACGTGGGTCATCAAGTTTTCCTGCAATTTCAGGAAGGAATTTTTTTGAGTACTCTATTACTTTTCCATCGATATCAACAAGTGTTGCTTTTTTCACTTGCGGGTGCTTAAGAACTTCGCGAATTACGCCACCGTCTCCACCACCAACAACTAGTACGTTCTCAGGGTTTGGGTGCGTAAATAAAGGAACATGCGCCACCATTTCGTGGTAGACAAATTCGTCCTTTTGCGACGTCATAACCATTCCATCAAGGAAAAGCATGTTGCCGAACTCTTCTGTTTCAACCATTTCTAAGTATTGAAAATCTGTTTGCTCTGTATGTAACGTTTGCTTCACTTTTAATGTAATCCCAAAATTCTTCGTTTGCTTCTCTGTGTACCATAATTCACTCATGTAAACCCATCCTTTCAAATTGGGACAAGGGGACAGGTTCCACGTCCCATTTTTATGGGACACAGAACCTGTCCCCTTGTCCCTTTTATCTTAACCGGTGGAGTCTATCGACATCCGGAAAAATTTTCTTTCAAACTATAGATGAAAATAGCAGATATTGAGGAAAAAATCTATGACTTTTTATCAAAATGTTTAAAAAGTCGAAAAAAATCCCATAATGGCTAACAGTATGCTCATTCGAAAATCAATACTTGTAGAGGAGGTGAGCATGATGGATGTGATTACACCGAAGCGAATTAAAATCACATTAAAGACATTACGTGCCATAACATTTATTAGTTTGTTATTACTCGTCTTTCTTTCGACAGTTATTTTAAGTATTGTTTTATATGCAAAATGGCAAGGACCTCCTTCTTTATCCGTTCCACAATCAACGATTATTTATGCAAATGACGGATCAAAAATAGGAGAATTACATAATGGACAAAAACGATATTGGGTTAATCTTGATGATATTTCTCAACATGTTATAAACGCAACTATATCCATTGAGGATCAAAGCTTTTATGAACATAACGGATTTGACTATAAACGGATAGCTGGTGCAGCTTTAGCTGATTTAAAAGCAATGGCAAAGGTCCAGGGAGCAAGTACCATTACCCAGCAATATGCGCGAAATCTTTTTCTAAAGCATGAAAAAACATGGCAACGAAAAGCAAACGAGGCTCTCTATACGATTAGGCTGGAGCAAAATTATAGTAAGGATCATATATTAGAAGGTTATTTAAATACAATTTATTATGGTCATGGTGTTTACGGTATTCAGGCGGCAGCAAATTATTATTTTGGTAAAGACGCAAGTGAACTAACACTTCCTGAAGCTGCTTTACTTGCCGGTATTCCGAAAGGACCTAATTTATACTCTCCTTATGTGAACCGCGAAAAAGCCGAAGAAAGACAGCATGTTATTTTACATACGATGCAAAATGAAGGCTATCTTACCGAGGAGCAATTACAAGAGGCCTTGTCAACGGAACTCGTTTATAAAACAAAGACAGAAAAAATTGAAAAAGGATTTGCAGGTTATTTTCAGGATGCGGCCATGAGTGAGCTTTCAGATAAGCTAGATTTAGACGTTCAGGCCGTACAAACACAAGGCTTAAAGATTTATACAACATTAGATGTGAACATGCAGAAAAAAGCCGAGGAAATTGTAGCAGAAACCATATCTAAGAAATCTGACATCCAAACAGGGATGGTTGCGATTGATCCTAAAACAGGCTATGTTAAAGCATTAATCGGTGGACGTAATTATGAAGAAAGTCCATTTAATCGTGCCATTCAAGCAAAAAGGCAGCCCGGTTCAACCATTAAGCCTTTGCTCTATTACTCAGCGATCATGAAAGGCTTCACTCCGGCAACAGAAATGAAAAGTGAGCCAACCTCTTTTTCCTATGACGATGGAAAAGCAACCTATAAGCCGAGTAATTACAACGACTATTATGCCAATGACTTTATTACGATGCTACAGGCAATTGCCCTGTCTGATAATGTTTTTGCTGTAAAAACTCATATGTTTATCGGCATGGAGGAACTAATCAAAACAGGAGAATTAATGGGCCTTTCAACAAAAATTAAGAAAAATCCATCTGCAGCATTAGGAACATCACCTGTTCGTCTCGTAGATATTGTAAATGCATATGGAATTCTCGGTAACGGCGGCAAAAAAATTGAACCAACCTTTATTACAAAAATTGAAGATGCACAAGGTGAGGTCATTTACAAAGCGGACCGTGAGAAAGAACAAGTCCTTAATGAGCAAGCTGCTTTCGTTACGACTCATATGATGAAAGGTATGTTTGATTCTTCCATTAATGATTACACATCTGTCACTGGACACAGCATTGCTGATTCCTTAACAAGAGATTATGCCGGAAAATCTGGTACAACCTCAACAGACAGCTGGATGATCGGAATGGCCCCACAACTCGTCACAGGTGTGTGGACAGGTTATGATAAAGGTAAAACCATCGATCTTGTTCAAGAACGTAGCTACGCAAAAACGATTTGGTCCACCTTTATGGAAGAAGCACTCGACAAGCAGTCTGTGAAAGCTTTCCGCCCACCTGATGGAGTAGTTGGCGTGTATATTAATCCAGCAAATGGAAAGCTCGCAACAGAGGACTGCCCCGTTCGCAGATTAACCTACTTTATTGCAGGCACTGAGCCTACTCAATATTGCGAAGAACATATTGATGATTTGGATGGATCGGAAGAAGAACAGAAGCCTGAGGAACAGAAAAAAGAAGGCTGGTTTGATAAGTACTTTAAGTGGTGGGATTAGATGAAATGAAATTAGATAGCTTCAGCAAAACTGAGGGAATCAAAACAAATAAAAAACCCCGAGCAAACAAGTCGCTCAGGGTTTTTTATGTCCTAGTTTTATAACTGTATATCTAGTCTACTAATTTTCCCAGTGAACCACAAGAATTTACTTATTTGTTCACGTAATTTTCACACTTTGGACAAATTTATTGAGCCGTGTTCAAATCGTCCTTTAACTTTTGCTCAGAATTCTCCCACATATTTGGGTCATGTTTTTTCAGAAAATCTGTAAGAATTTCTTTTGAACGGTCATCCATGTGATCAACAATGATATGGCGTTTGATCGATTTATCCATACGGTTTACATGCTCTGGAAGTGATTTGTATCCTCTTCTGATGCTGCGATCGACTGTCATTTCACAGGCTGTTACTCCTGCATAATAAGGACCTTCTGTTTTGCGGTCAATCGTCACCCAAACTAACCAATATGGCTTACCATTTGGTACTTCTTCTTTCGTTTTAAGAAACTTGATTCCCTTTTCCACGACACTCCTTGCATGCATCGCGCCAATATCAACAAAGGCTTCTCCTTCCTCGATATCTACAAAAACTGGCGAAACATTATCAAGGCTCAGCGCTCCAACTCCGTAGCCGCCATGACCGTCTGTTGGGTCACTTTTTATGATATTAAAGCCAATGCTTTTTTTCTTTTTTTCTTCCATATTGGACCTCCTAACTTGTTTTTACAATAAAGGACTAAGCAAAAAGTGGAATGTGTTCATCACAATTGCTCTTCCTACTTCAAATATTGGTTGAATAATATACGCATCTAATGGTGTAATCACAAGGATTAAGAAAATAATGATTCCATAGCTCTCATACTGTGTCATCTTTGAGCGGATATGTGTTGGTGCTAAATCTTCGATAATTCTGTATCCATCCAGTGGTGGAAACGGAAGCAAATTAAAAATAAATAAAATTACATTAAGAGACACAAAGATATTAAAAAACTGTTCAAGGCTTGTTACCATATTGTCTGGCAATGCAGAAACAGCATTCGTTGTTAATAATATATACCAAATAGCTGTTCCTATAAAAGCAAGCACCAAGTTACTTAACGGACCAGCGATGGAAACCAACACACCTGCCAGGCGTGGACGTTTGAAAAAGTAACGATTTACCGGAACAGGTCTTGCCCAACCGAATCCTGCTATAAAAATAAGGATCGTACCAAATGGATCTAAATGGGCCAGTGGATTTAGTGTTAATCTCCCCTGCCGCTCTGCCGTCGGATCACCGAATTTATAAGCCACATAGGCATGAGCAAATTCATGAAGAGTAAAGGCCACCATAAGTGTAATGATTACATATGGAAACACTTCTAACGGAAACGCTAAAAAGCTACTAAAGTCGTTCATTTTTAACCCCTTTGGTTTTTAAAGTATGTAAAGATCACTCTATTATATGAAGGATCTTGAGGATTCATTATTCTTCTAGCTTAACATGTAACATACTAGATGTTCGACTAAAGTATACTATATTTCTCCACAAATGAAAAAAGAGGAACCCGTAAGAAAAGCGCAAGCGCCTTGGTCAGCCCCGACATGCATAAGACGATTTGGAATAGAAGGCGCTCTTTGCCTTATATTCCAAATTGGCTTATGACCTCGAGGGGCTAGGCGCTGGAGCTAGACACTATAACTACGTACAAAACTTTATACTTTCTTACCTTTTAAAAAAACCGCCAAAAAGATTAATTTTTGACGGCCTCATTTTTCACAAGGTTTTTGATCAATTTAATATATTCATATGCATCAGCGATTTCTTCTTCCGTATAGCGCTGCTTGCTTTTTAGCGTAAATACTTTTTCCTTCACTTCTTCTTCTGTTAGTCCTTCAAAGTATAATACAGTTGAGACTAACTCTAAAAAGCGGGAACTTTGTTCATTTAAATTTAGCATACATTCCTTAAACTGCGGCATGTCCAGGTCATAGTGTCCGAGAAATTCACTTCCTGTATCTGTTAAGGAATATCTGTATTGAAAATATCCACCCTTTTTTTCATGAACTTCCTCTAAAAAGCCCAGGTTGCAAAGCTCTTCAATTCGTAAAGTAAGTTCTTCTGAATATGGTCCGTAAAAGTGGAAATTGTATTTTTCATAAAAAGGCAGATCAATCTTTTTTGCAATATAAATCATTTTTTGCAGTTTTTTCCGACCAATGATTTCCCCAGCAGATGAGATAACCTTCATCAGCTTTGCATGTTCTTTCATCAATGCCCCGTCATCTCCTAACTCTTTCTTTGTTTCATCGTTAAAAAAATTTATGTTTAGTCTCAAGATGAGGACGTGATCATTCCTCTTTCTTTTTATCTAAGTTCAGTAACTCAAGAATCTTCTTCTTAGCAGCTTTTTTCGTTGAAAAGTCTTCTAATAGATCCAATGGAAAATATAATTTATGGTCCGTTCTTCTTTTTCCAGAAATAGCATCCACAATCTCTGATTCTCTTGATAATTCTCGCAAATCACCGTTAGACATTAATAAATGAATAGGTAACCGTTCCTCTTCTTCACCTGGACGGTAAAAATCATAAGGCAGATCTGATGAGGAATCTACAACAAGGTAGTATTCCGGATCAATTCCAGCCTTTTTAAATAGAGTTGTAAGCTCCATTAGTGTCATCATTTGGACATTTGGATTGAACTCCACATATTTAAAGAGCTGACGGTTCATAAAACGACAGCATAAATCACGTAAAATATGATCATCTTCATCTTGCCAAGCTTGGAAATAATACAAAATAATGGATTCATCCAGCTTTAAGTAGTCCTGAAGAGTTAACTCTTCTTCAAATAAGGAATAAAAATGAATAGGATCATGTTTGAAGGTATAAAACTCTTGGTGGAGTTGTTTTGCACGATGAAGGATTTTGGTTAAAATCACTTCAGCACTGCGAGTAACCGGGTGAAAATACACCTGCCAATACATTTGATATCGGCTCATAATGTAATCTTCAACGGCATGCATACCACTGCTTTTAATGACAACCTGATCCTCACGCGGTCTCATTACCCGTAAAATCCGTTCCATATCAAAGTGGCCATAGCTAACACCAGTGTAATAAGCATCACGTTGCAGATAATCCATACGATCAGCATCAATCTGGCTAGATATTAAACTAACAACCTGTTTCTTTTCATAGGTTTTGGCAATAACCTCTGCGACCTTTTTAGGAAAATCTTCTTCCACTTCTTTTAACACTGAGTTTACCTCAGTATCTCCTAGTATAATCGCCTGAGTAAAATCTTCATGATCAAGATGGAATACCTTTTCAAATGAGTGAGAAAACGGACCATGACCTAAATCATGTAATAAAGCCGCACAAAGACATAACAGCCTTTCTTCATCATCCCATTCCGGTCTTCCTTTAAAAACATCATCAACGATTCTGCGCACAATCTCATAAACACCTAATGAATGGTTAAATCGACTATGCTCAGCACCATGAAAGGTTAGATAGGTTGTCCCTAATTGACGTATTCTTCTTAAACGCTGAAATTCCTTCGTACCGATCAGATCCCAAATGAGCTTATCACGTACATGAATATAGCGGTGAACGGGATCCTTAAATACCTTTTCTTCAGACAACTTTCTATTTTTCATTGTCTTCCACTTCCGTTCTAACTTAATCACTAATACCTAATCTTTCTCTCATCACTACATCATCTATTATATCGGGTTCCATTCGACAATCCCACCCATAATTCGGAAATCTGTTCGACAAACTTCGGGAAGTGACAGGCACCACCCAAACCCGGTCTCCAAACAAAAACATCACCATGCATCTAACACAAGGTGATGTTATTTTCCCAATTTCTTCTCGATCTTTTCGATGAGTTCGTCTTCTGTTGGTGCAGCTAGCGGACGGTTGTTAACAAAGGCGAATGCTTTTTTTCTGCCTGGTCCACAGTAAGATTGACATGCAATGTCTATTGTAGCTTCTGAATCTATTTTTTTTAATTTTGGTATGAGTGTTTTAATGTTTGTTGCTTGACAATCATCACAAATTCGAAATTCATTTGCCATCGATTATCCAGTCCCTTCTATTCGAACGGTACAATTCTACCGTTTTTTCACTAAGAGACATTTTACCTTGATTCGACCTGTGATGCAAGTACGCTGAAGCTAGGCTCTTGTTATATTTCATTTCCTCCTACGGTTGCATTTTCCATTTCATTTCATAAACATGAGTAAAAATGGTTATAGTAGATTATAAAAATGAAAGATATTCACCAATTTTCACAGCAATTTACAGGGATCTTTATTTGTTTTTGAAAAAATCTACTATCCTCTTAAAGAAAATTGTATAAATCGTGTCATTCTTGTCCATGCTTAGTAACAGTTAATAGTAAACAATATTTATTTAATATAGGGAGTTGGACATTTATGAAACAAAGACAAGACGCATGGTCAGAAGAGAATGATTTATTACTAGCGGAAACAGTTTTACGACATGTTCGTGAAGGCAGCACACAATTAAATGCATTTGAAGAAGTTGGAGATAAGTTAAATCGTACATCTGCTGCATGTGGGTTCCGCTGGAATGCTGTTGTTCGTCACGACTATGAAAAAGCATTGCAACTAGCGAAAAAGCAACGTAAACAAAGAATGAGAGCTTTAGGAAAAGGACAACCTGTTAAAAAGCAATTACTTTATACACCAGATGCTCCTTCAGGAGAAGTAGAAGATTTCGATGAACAAGAAGAGCAATCAATGATGTCAATGTCTGCTTTAGAAAGCCATATGGCAGAGGTAATGCCTGCAGATGAAGATGTATCAACATCATTTACAAAACAAGCACAACCAGCACCAGTAAAACAACCTGTTGCCACCTACCAAGCTCAAGCTACTACTAATAGATTAACAATGGATCAAGTTATTGCATTCTTGCAGTCTTATAAAACAAGCAGCGTTCAATCAGAAGCATTAAAAAGTGAAAACCTTCGTTTAAAGCGTGAAGTTCAGGAGCTTTCTTCACAAAATGATGAACTACAAAAGAAAGTGAACAGATTAGAGCAAGACACTGTTACCGTTCAAGAAGACTATGAAACATTAATGAAAATTATGAACCGCGCGAGAAAACTTGTTCTATTTGATGAAGAAGATCGCACAGTGCCAACTACATTTAAAATGGATCGCAATGGAAATTTAGAGAAAATGGCTGAATAATTCTAGTTGAAGACGTGATAACCACGTCTTTTTACATTTTATAACAACTTTCATGAAACTCTATTGAATCTTCATTCGTATATAGTGATCATATCAAGTGAAAAGGTTGGTCTAACATGGAAAATCAAAATTGGCTGCAATCAGAATTAAAGATCATTGAAAAATGGGAACAAGATCAAAAAGGAATTTGGTTTTGGGAGCGAATTGGTCGCCTTCCTTTTAAGCTATTAGATAAAATCACTCCAGCTTTTATTCAAAAAAAGATTGGTGTTCTTTTAGATGAACTAGGACAATTTGTCCAAACAGGTGGACAATATTTAACACAGGAAAAACTTGTGTTAGGAAAGCTGAGAAAGAAGGCTAGTAACGAAGCTTTAACACTTACCGACATTTCCACTCTTCCTCTCCAAACAATGGATGAAGTAGGCGCAGAGTTAAAGTCAAACCGAAGCAAGCTTGCGACCATTCAAGGAGCAACAACAGGGGTTGGCGGAATTTTCACCCTTGCCATTGATATTCCCGTTCTGCTAGGTCTTTCCTTAAAAACGCTTCAAGAAATAGCGATCACATATGGATATGATCCAAGCAAACGTGAGGAACGGATTTTCATTGTAAAATGCCTTCAATTTTCTTCTGCCGATATTGTTGGAAAACAGGCGATATTAAATGAATTATCATCATTCTACAAACGAAGTGAAAGCACAAATAATGAAATGATTTCACAGCTTCAAGGTTGGCGTGAGGTTGTTTACACTTACCGAGATCAATTTGGGTGGAAAAAACTACTTCAAATGGTTCCAATCGCAGGTATCGTATTCGGGGCACTAACAAATCGCTCTATGATTCACGATTTATCAGAAACAGCGATTATGTTGTACCGGAAAAGAAGAATACTAGAAAAACTAGATGCATACGAAAAAGAGTTAGCTGAGTAATTCAGCTAACTCTTAAATACTTTTTCATTGCGATCGATCATTCGCACCAAATTTTGCTGAAAAAGCAGCTGTTCATCCACTGTAAGAGAAGATGAAATTAGCTCCTGACTATGCTCCTTCAAGGTGATAAGCAATTCATATAGCATCTTTTCAACTGTCAGCTCTACCTGAAGTAAATCACTAAGTGATGACATCGTTTCCGGTTTAATCACTGGAAACGTGAACTTCGTTTGTTCATTTCTTAAAGAAAGCTCATAAAACTGACGAATAAGGTCAGCTCTTTCTTCACCGCTCCCTGTTACACAAAGATAAATTTGAACTGCAACTCCACCACGCAGTCTTCTTTGTGATATTCCTGCAAATTTCTTTCCGTTTATACTTAAATCATAGCTACCAGGACAATAAGAGCCAACAATTTCACGTGCTTCAATATTGGCATCGTATTTTTTCAGCATCAGTTTAATTAAATCAAGCATCGCATCATAGCCACGATCAATATCAATTCCTTTTTCACTATCAGGAAAAATAAGCGATATATTTAATACATCCTTATCTAATACAACCGCAAGGCCACCGGAGTTTCGAACAATCACATGATAACCGTGGTTTTTGAGAAATTGTAAACCTTCCTCTAAATATGGAAGCTTGGTATCTTGTATTCCCAGCACAATCGTTTGATGATGCACCCACGTTCTCACCGTTGCTGGTGACTCATTCTTTCCAACACTTGCACACAAAGTGTCGTCAATTGCAAACGAGTGCTTCGCATCAAATTGAGGTCCCAGGCTTGATTGATCAATGATCCGCCATTGTGGCTGATGGATTAAAGAGGAAGGTAATAGATTGGTCATGAAGAATTACTCCTTAAAACAGTTTCGTTCATTCATTATACCACTATTATTCTTCATTCTATCCTCATTTTCATTTCCAAATCTAAATCCCGTTATTCACCTCTACTTGTTCTTCTGAGGCTCCTTCTATCAATCTTCGTTTTTTTAACGCAACTAAGCTAATCATCTCAAATGCTACCGCTGATGCCAGTGCAGCAGTAATTTCACCATGATCATAGGCAGGAAGCACTTCCACAAGATCAAATCCAACTAAATTAAGACCATCAAGTGCTCTCACATATTCTAATGCTTCGTGACTCGTTGGACCGGCAACCTCAGGGGTACCAGTTCCAGGCGCATAAGCAGGGTCGACAAAATCAATATCAAAGGTTACAAAAACAGGACGATCTTTTCCTACTCGTTCATGAATACGACGAATAACCTCGTCCTGACCAAGCTTTCTTGTTTCACTCATCGTGATTACCTCAAAGCCCAGATCTTTAGCATCCTGGATATCACTTGGACCATATAAAGGACCTCGCATGCCGATTTGAATAGAATGATCAACATCAAGTAATCCTTCTTCAACCGCCCGACGGAATGGTGTTCCATGTGTGTATTTTTCTCCATAATAATGATCCCACGTATCACCATGTGAATCAAAATGAACCAATGCAACCGGGCCATATTTTTCATGAAAAGCACGTAAATTTCCTAATGAAATAGAGTGGTCTCCTCCTAAAATAATCGGCACAATTCCTTTATCTAAAATTGGCTTTAAGCCTTGCTGCATTCGGTCATACGTTCTTAGCACATTACCTGGAACAATATCGATATCTCCGTAATCCACACCAGAGCAATAATCAAAGATATTAATATCCTGATCAGGATTATAAGGTCTTAGTAAAACAGAAAAATTACGAATATGCTGCGGGCCGTAGCGTGTTCCCACGCGGTTTGTTGCCGCTGTATCAAAAGGTACTCCAACCACAACAAAATCAACAGAATCAGTTGTTGGAAGATGCTCTAATCTCATAAATGTTCGGATACCAGAAAAACGAGGTGATTGGGAAGAATCTTTTGGTTGATACATTGTGAATCGACTCCTTTTTATCATTAATTTTTAATGAGTACAAAAATAAAAAAGCATGACATTATCTGTCATGCAAAATCCGTGCCACCTATTAATCTATATGATATTTTTTCAGCTTTCTCACTGCGGTTGGTTGACTAATTCCCAGCTTTTCAGCGATTTTTGTAGTAGTGATAAATTTTTCCTTTGCTTGTAGAAATACCTTTTCCTCAACTTTTTCTAAAATGTCCTTTAACGAGGTACTTTCTAAATGATAAACAATGTCAGAATTGCTTTCTGATCGGTACAATTCTGGCAAATTATCTACGGAGATTAACTGACTTGGAGTGGTTACAACGAGCCGCTCTAATAAATTCATTAACTCGCGAACATTGCCCTTCCATTTATGGTTGATCAGATGCTCCATGACGGCATCGTCCAATTCTCTTGTTCGATGATATTTTTGAGAAAAATAATCTAAAAAATAATAGATCAGTGGAACAAGATCCCCGCTTCTTTCCTGTAAAGATGGCACATGAATCGGTACAACATTTAACCGAAAATATAAATCTTCTCGAAATAACTTTTGCTCGACCAACTCTTGGAGATGTTGATTTGTTGCAGCAAGCAACCGGAAATCAACTTTTCTTAACTTTGTGCCACCAACACGGTAAAACTGCTTTTCTTGAATTAGTTTTAATAGCTTTACTTGATTTTCAAGAGAAAGTTCGCCTACTTCATCTAGAAAAAGCGTTCCTCCTTCTGCAAGCTCTGCTAGCCCCATTTTTCCGCTTCTACTTGCACCCGTAAAGGATCCAGCTTCATAGCCAAAGAACTCCGCTTCAAACAAGGATTGTGGAATGGCCCCGCAATTCACCTCAATAAATGGCTTTTTCTTTCGCGGGCTTAAGTTATGTATGTATTTGGCAATTAGTGATTTACCAACACCGGACTCCCCTAACAATAAAACATTCACATCAACATCTGATACCTGCTTTGCCATTTGCAGCGTCATTTTCATTTTTTTATCCTCGGCAATTAAGCCATCTGCAGACAGCTGTTCCCTCTTTAACGATTGAATCTCGTCTTTCACACGCGTCATTTCATCTTCCATTTTTGATAAATAGCTTTTCATCGTTAATAATTCCGTTACGTCATGTGAGTAGCTAACAACACGGTGAATGTCACCACTTTTGTCCACAACAGGTATACCAGTAACCAAGAGCTTTTTCCCTTTATTCGTGCTTTGAACAATTGTTACTTTTTCTTTTTTCTTCAACACAATCGGGGTGATAGCTGGAGAAAATACACCTTCACTTTCCAACTCATAAACTGTGCGTCCAATTAGCTGTTCATAAGGAATTTGATAGATTTCTGCTGTAGCTTGTGTGGCGCGCAGAATAACACCTTGTTCGGTTGTGACGAGCAAATCATCTTTTAGAGAATTCAATATTTCCTCTGCATCAGTAGTTGTGCCCACTGCTTCCTTCATCGTATCACCACCTCTTTTGGATTATTCATCTATGTATAGTATATTCATTTTTGAATAGTCAGTCTATTTGTTTTTCGTGGAATGGTTGGCTTAATTAATACTATGAGTAACTTGGCAGTGCATTTTATGGTGGAAACTGAAGTGATTTGCTAGTTCGATAGATATACAGGAGCTATTTTATGATGGAGATCGTGTGGGATGGTCCTGGGTGACTCTGACTTTCTTAGTATTGGGTTGGAGGCCGGATGTTTTGTTTTTTTCTTGTCTTGATTTTCCTGTTATCGGGACTCATTCGGGCGCTTTGGACTCTTTCTTGTCTCGATTCTCCTAGTATCGGGACTCATTCGGGCGCTTTTCGCTTTTTATTGTCTCGATTCTCCTAGTATCGGGACTCATTCGGACGCTTTTCGCTCTTTCTTGTCTCGATTCTCCTA
>NZ_JBLUOI010000013.1:47395-94139 GCF_048059995.1 Metabacillus sp. YM-086
AGTATCGGGACAGATTCGGGTGCTTTTCGCTTTTTATTGTCTCGATTCTCCTAGTATCGGGACTCATTCGGACGCTTTTCGCTTTTTATTGTCTCGATTCTCCTAGTATCGGGACTCATTCGGACGCTTTTCGCTCTTTCTTGTCTCAATTCTCCTAGTATCGGGACTCATTCGGACGCTTTTCGCTCTTTCTTGTCTCGATTCTCCTAGTATCGGGACAGATTCGGGTGCTTTTCGCTTTTTATTGTCTCGATTCTCCTAGTATCGGGACTCATTCGGACGCTTTGGGCTCTTTCTTGTCTCGATTCTCCTAGTATCGGGACTCATTCGGGCGCTTTGGACTCATTCGGGCGCTTTGGACTCTTTCTTGTCTCGATTCTCCTAGTATGGGACAGATTCGGACGCTTTGGGCTCTTTCTTGTCTCGATTCTCCCTGTATTGGGACAGATTCGGGTGCTTTTCGCTCTTTCTTGTCTCGATTCTCCCGGTATCGGGACTCATTCGGGCGCTTTGAGCTCTTTCTTGTCTCGATTCTCCTAGTATCGGGACTCATTCGGACGCTTTGGGCTCTTTCTTGACTCGATTCTTCCTGTATCGGAACATAACCCAGCACACTTCTCTTTTTCTTGTCTCAATTCGGTTGAAGACCAAATCATTGATCTTTCCCCCTCCCAACTCACACCAGCTACTCCTTCCAACATCCACAAAAAAGGTCAGGGACCACCGTCCCCAACCATCTATTCTTCCATTTCAATCGCAATCGCGCGTACCGGAGATCCGTCAATCCCCTTTAACTTTAACGGCAATGCGATAATGAATGGATTTGGAAAATCAATAAGATCAAAGTTTGTGAAGTTTTCCCCGATGATTCCATTTACCTTTGTGATTAAATCATGTCCCTCAAACGAGCTTCCATCTGGAGGGTCAATATTTAAAGCATCAATAAAGAAGGTTTTTATCCCTCTGCTCAATAGCTCCTCAATGACCTCAGGTTTTAAATAAGGATGTTCATAATAAGCTGGCTGACCAAGATACTTTGACCAGCCCGTATGAAATAAAGCAATATCTCCTTCCTGACAATGAGGTAACTTTTCCATCATATCTTCTAATGTAATGGCCTCTTTTTTGTTTTTGCCGGTTACATCAAACAAAATGCCTCTGCCCATAAACTGCTGAAGCGGCACCTCATCGATTTTTTGGCCATCGTTATGAAAATGATATGGTGCATCGACGTGTGTGCCGGTATGTGAGCCAATTTTTAATAAACTAACATTGTAGCCGTCTCGTTCAACTGTGGCAGCAGGCTGCAGTGATGGCTCTGGATCCCCCGGGTAGATTGGGGTTTGTTCTGTAATCGATATTGACAGGTCAACGACCTTTTTCATGTTCATCTCCTACCTTTTGAATAAATCCTCGCGGAAGTCTGCTTTCATGGTGAAAAATGACTCTTGAAGCTTTTTTCTTTGATTAAAATCAAGTGATGCGAATAAAATCGTTTCTTCCTTTTTCTCCGATTTGACCATTACTTTTCCATCTGGCCCATAGATTGCTGATTTTCCAAAAAAGTCTAGATTATTAGAAAGACCAATATGGTTACAGGTTGCTATAAAGACTGTATAATCAATGGCTCTTGCTCTGGCAAA
The DNA here is from genome assembly GCF_048059995.1 of Metabacillus sp. YM-086. Lineage (NCBI taxonomy): Bacteria > Bacillati > Bacillota > Bacilli > Caryophanales > Bacillaceae > Metabacillus > Metabacillus sp. YM-086. Next base: position 49,039 of record NZ_JBLUOI010000013.1, read on the forward strand.
TAGCTCGTAAGGTTCATGATGTGGAGATTCCCAAGCGCTTGGGGCAAGAATAACCTCTGCCCCTTTTTGAGCTAGCGCCTTTGCTAAGTCAGGAAAAGCCAGGTCCCAACATGTCATCAAACCAATCTTACCTATTTCAGATTCTACAACTACAATTTCTGATCCTGCTGTAAAAAACTCCTTTTCAAGGGGGGTTAAATGAATTTTTCGGTAGTTTGCAATTTTTTCACCCTTTGAGTTAATCACCATTAAAGAGTTATAGATCATGTTAGCATCTTCTTTTTCAACATATCCGTAAGCAATGATGATTTTTTCTCTCTTGGCGACCGCTGACATGATTTGAAAATGTTCTCCGGCCGCATGATCAGCTACATCTTGTAGTTCTTTTGTTAAAAAATAGCCTGTTGAACTTAATTCAGGAAAAATAATTATTTCAACATTCTGATATTTATTTATATACGATTCTACTTGCTCAACCATTTTCTCTAGATTCTTTTGACTGTTTCCATTCGTATATTGTGATTGCACAATTGCTATATTCATACTAACGCTTACACATCCAATCTCGTAGTTGTTACTTCATCCGTTACAGTCGACTTTGTTACCTGCTTTGTTGCATACATGAATGCTCCATAAACTATGCCAGAAAAAACAAATGTTAAAATAGTGGATCCTATACTTAATGGTTTAATGTACGTGAAATAAAACGCAAATATTGCTCCAGCAATGTAAGAAACATAGGCCGCATAGTTGATGCCGCTTTGGTAATGATATAATTTTTTCGTGTTTGACACGAGCTCCTCCGCGTCATAACGACCTTTTTTCAAAATGAAGAAGTCAACAATGACGATTGCAAATACTGGGATAAATAGTGTTGCAATTAACAAAACAAAATCAAAGAAATTTGTCATTAATGCTTCTTTCATTAATGCACCAAGTGTACAGACAATCCCTAAAAGCAAACCAGGCTTCCAGAATCCAAACTTCGTGAAAACATTCATAAATGACATTGTCGCGCTGTATAAAGCCATAACATTTGTTGATAAAACAGAGAAGAAAACAACAATCGAAGCCACTAATCCAAACCCGTACTGTGTTAATAAAACAGTTGGGTCATAGGTTTGTTCCATTCCATTTATAATACTAAACCCACTAACCGCAGCTCCCATCCCCATTGCAATTAAAGAAGCCACTACATAACCAGCAAATGTACCAATCATCCCCTTTTTCCCATCCTTACAATAACGGTTAAAATCACAAACAGAAGACATCCAAGAAAAGGCCGTAGCCACCACTAAATCAAAGGCAATAACAGCTGTTAGAGCTGGATTTTCACTTAATGTCATCGTAACAAGTGCCCCGGCATCATAGCTTGTAAATAATTTATAAAAAACGAGTGCAGACAAGATCAGCATCGCAATAGACACATATTTTTCAATGCTTTCGACGCCTTTATGGCCATAGATTGTAATGGCAACAACTAGGATTTCAGTAAGAATAACAAATAGATTAATATTGCTATAACCAAATGCATAATTAACAGCATAGTTTAAGCTCAGTCCCGCCATATAAGCCTGAATCCAGCTCCAGCCAACTAAGATAATTGTATTAACAATTGCCGGGAGAACGGCTCCTTTTTGACCGAAAGACGCTCTCGTAATCACCATCGTAGGAAGTCCTGTACGAGTTCCAATCAAGCCTGTCATTGCCAAAGGAATGGCTCCGATTGCAGAGCCTAGTAAAATAGCAATAACAGCATCTTTAAACGAAATATCAGGTAAAAACATCATCCCCGTCATAACGGACGTAATGACCACATTGGCTGCGAGCCAAAGGGCAAACGTACTAAACAAGCCCATTGTTCTTTCATTGCTCTTTGTTGGTAAAATACTGTCTCTTCCAAATCCCTCTAAAACCTTTGCCATGCACTCATCCCCTTGAATTAGTTATTTTTAAAGCTATACCAACCAAGCTGCCTTATCTCTTCTGATGTATTTACATGCTTTGTTTCTGTGAATGAAGCTAAGCCTTGTGGTCCCAGCTCTCTGCCAATCCCGCTTTGCTTAAACCCTCCCCATGGCGCTTCAATATAAGGAGTATGGTAGCTATTAATCCAGATGGTACCCGCCTTAATTTTCGAGGCGATTTCCCTTGCCGTTTGTGCATTAGCGGATAAAACCCCTCCTGCTAAACCAAATTTTGTTCCATTTGCCAGTTGAATGGCTTCTTCTTCGCTTTTAAAGGTTTGAACCGTTACAACAGGACCAAATATTTCTTCCTGAACAATTTTCATCTGCTGATCGACATTTGTGAAAATCGTCGGCTCAATAAAATAACCTGGGCGTTCAATTCTTTTTCCTCCATAAGCAATGGTTGCCCCTTCTTCCATACCGGTCGATATATAGTGCTGAACTTTTTCTAAATGCTGAGCAGACACTAATGAGCCTAGTTCAGTTTGCTCTTGCTCCGGATCGCCAATTCTAATGTTAGATGTGTACTCAACAAACTTTTGTAAAAAGTCTTCATATATTTTTTCATCAACAAGAATCCTTGAAGATGCCACACATACTTCTCCTTGATTAAAAAATGCCCCAAACACAGCCCACTCAACAGCCTTCTCAAGATCAGCATCAGCTAAGATGATAAGAGGTGATTTTCCACCGAGCTCCAAAGATACTCTTTTGAATGAACTTGCACACTGTTCATTAATTTTTCGACCTGTGTCTGAGCTGCCTGTAAAGGAAATCTTATCAACGTCCTCACTTTCAACGATGATCTTTCCTAGGGCACCATCTCCGAGAACTAAGTTAAACACCCCTTTAGGAATGTCTGTCTCAGCAATTAATTGTGTAAACTTCAGAAAAGATAATGGAGTTACTTCAGAAGGTTTAAACACAACCGTGTTTCCTGCTGCCAATGCTGGTGCCAGCTTCCACAATCCTAGCAGAAGCGGAAAATTCCAAGGCACAATTAATCCACAAACACCAATTGGCTCTTGAATAACCTCACTTACCGTTCCATCGCTCATTTCTATTTTTTTAGGCTTCGTTTCACGAATTAAATTGGCGTAATAACGAATACAGTTAACACCATCTTCCACATCGATCTCTGCTTCTCGGAGGGGTTTCCCTGTATTTTCCGATTCAATTTTAGCAAGCTCATTCTTTGACTCTTCTAATAGTTGGGCTAAATGAGTTAATGCTCCTGCACGCTTTTCTAAATTTGTCGCCCAATCAGATTGATCAAAAGCCTTTCTAGCTGCTGAAATGGCATGAATGGTTTGGTCTCTACTAGCTTCTTTTACTGTAGTGATGACCTCTCCCTTTGCTGGATTTATAACCTGTCGCTGAGTTCCCTCTCCTGCCAACCACTGATCATTTATAAATAAGTCCTTAATGATAATCACTCCTTGCTTTTTTGATAGCTTACTAGTTTTAATGCAAATACCATGCCAAGTTGGGGGGAGAGTTAATGAAAATTCTAATTTGTCTCTTGTATCATCTTGCAATAAAGGATTTTTGAGTGCATGTTTGATGTTACATTTTCTGACACGGGAGTTTTTGGTGTATGCGGTTGCAATTTGAGGAGTCTTGGTTGTTATTCAAAATTGAATAGGTTGGGGATGGTGATGGGGCGTAGCGGTGTAAAGGTGAATACGAATGGGGGTGGATGGAGTTTTGAAGATTTGGTTGTGGTTTTCTTTATGGTTATGAAGTACGTTTTCTCGCTTTTTCCTTGTGAAATTGGTCTTCATCATGGGTATGATGACCTTTTTTTTAATCACCTGCTATTTCGGTCTTCATTACAAATATGAACGACATTCCCTAGCTGTTCTCGATCGGTTTTGTCGTTCATCACCCCTATGTACGACACTCTATCTCTAATCCGCTCCCATTTTGTCGTTCATCACCCACATAAACGACATTCCACCTCTGATCCGCTCCCATTTTGTCGTTCATCACCCCTATGTACGACACTCCATCTCTAATCCGCTCCCATTTTGTCGTTCATCACCCCTATGAACGACACTCCGCCTCTGATCCGCTCCCATTTTGTCGTTCATCACCCCTATGAACGACATTCCACCTCTGATCCGCTCCCATTTTGTCGTTCATCACCCACATGAACGACATTCCACCTCTGATCGGGCACCGTTCTGTCGTTCATCACCCTAAATAAAAAGACGCAAATTCTTTAATAGAATTCACGTCTTATCATTTATTTTTTAAGCTTGTGCTGCTGTGATTAATGCTAATTTGTAAACATCTTCTGCGTTACAGCCGCGTGATAGGTCGTTTACTGGTTTGTTTAATCCTTGTAGGATTGGGCCGACTGCTTCGAAGTTTCCTAAGCGTTGAGCGATTTTGTAGCCAATGTTTCCAGCTTCAAGGCTTGGGAAGACGAATACATTTGCATCACCTTTGATCACTGAGTCTGGTGCTTTCTTTTCAGCTACTGAAGGTACAAATGCTGCGTCGAATTGGAATTCTCCGTCTAGTACGATGCTAGAGTCAAGACCTTTTGCGATTTCAACAGCTTGTGACACTTTTTCTGTTTCAGGTGATTTTGCTGATCCTTTTGTTGAGAAGCTTAGCATGGCTACACGTGGATCAATGTTAAACATTTTAGCTGTTTCTGCACTTGCGATCGCGATTTCTGCAAGATCCTGACTGTCTGGAGCAATATTGATTGCACAATCTGCAAAAACGTACTTTTCATCTTCACGTACCATGATGAATACACCAGATGTTTTTTTGATGCCTTCTTTAGTTTTGATGATTTGAAGAGCTGGACGGACAGTGTCAGCTGTTGAGTGTGCTGCACCACTTACAAGTCCGTGCGCTTTTCCAAGGTGAACAAGCATTGTTCCGAAGTAGTTTTCATCTAATAGGATTTTGCGCGCATCCTCTTCCGTTGCTTTTCCTTTTCTTCTTTCAACAAACGCAGCAACAAGCTCGTCCATTTCTGCATAGTTATGTGGATCATGAATTTCTACACCATCTAAAGTTAAGTTTAATTCTTTTGCTTTGTTTGTTACTTCTTGCTCGTTACCAACTAAGATTGGCTGTAGAATTCCTTCACCAGCTAAGCGATTTACAGCTGTTAAAATTCTTTCATCTAAACCTTCCGGAAAAACAATTTTCATTCCTTGTCCTTTAACTTTTTCTTTTAATGTCGCAAATAAATCTGACACAAAAAAACCTCCTTGAGTATGTAAGAGAAATGCTTCCTTAACTAGGATACTCCACTTATTCTTAATTTCAAACCGTTCTGTCACACTGTAACGCTTACATCAAAATTTTTTTAATTTCAAAAAAATCTGTTAAATTTACCTCTTCTACTTTTGGAGTTTTCCACTAATCCTAAGAATTTACTCTTTGTTGTTCAAGTTTTATTCACATGGTGAAATGGACAAGATATGATATAGTAAATGGGTACATAACGAATTCATAAATAGGAGTGAATATATATGAGTGAAGCAGCACAAACCTTGGATGGCTGGTATTGTTTACATGATTTCCGCACTGTTGATTGGTCTGCATGGAAGCTGTTATCTAGCGATGAGCGCGAGGCTGCCATCAATGAGTTTTTAGGTTTACTAGAAAAATGGGGCGTTGCGCAAGATGCGGAGCAAGGAAGTCATGCTCTTTATTCCATTACTGGTCAAAAAGCAGATTTCATGATGATGATTTTGCGCCCAACAATGGAAGAGCTAACTGAAATTGAGCTTGAGTTTAATAAAACAACGCTTGCTGAATTTACGATTCCTGCTTATTCTTATGTTTCTGTTGTTGAGCTAAGTAATTACTTAGCTGGTGAAAGCAATGAAGATCCTTATCAAAATCCACATGTTCGTGCACGTCTTTATCCAAAACTACCAGAAGCAAAATACGCTTGTTTCTATCCTATGGATAAACGCCGTCAAGGCAATGACAACTGGTATATGCTTTCCATGGAAGAGCGCCGTGATATGATGAAGAGCCACGGTTTAATTGGTCGTTCTTACGCTGGTAAAGTCAAGCAAATCATTACAGGCTCTGTTGGCTTTGATGATTATGAGTGGGGAGTTACGCTTTTCGCTGAAGATGTACTTCAATTCAAAAAGCTTGTTTATGAAATGAGATTTGATGAAGTTAGTGCTCGCTACGGAGAGTTTGGTTCTTTCTTCGTTGGAAACATCTTAAGTACTTCTAAATTGAATGACTATTTTCAGGTTTAATAAGTGATACAAAATCTGACTCTGTGATTGTAAAAGGTTCGGTTTTTTAAGTACAAAATTCGAATCAACATTGCTTTTCGTATCATAATTGCACTAGGATTAAAAAGCATTTTGGCAAGTTTATTAGAAAATAAAAATGCTTGGAGACATATACGCTCCAAGCATTTTTATACCACCAAGATAAGCACCCATAAAAATGATTTTCAAATCTTAAAGAATCTCCAGAAATTAAGCGGAGAAAGTCCTCTTAATGAGGAAATAGAACGAAAAATAGATTAAATAGACGGAAAGATTCCTCCTATTTGATCCAAAAAGACGAAAATAGGCCATTTTACTTTGCTTAACCGGAAAAATTCCGCTTAAATCCGCCAACCTTGTTCCAATCTTCAGTTTAAAAGGAAAAACTCCGCTTATTTAACTACGTTACTATCCTCGAGTCAGTTTTTTAGCTTTTTCTCATAGCAATCTACTTCTCTTCCTGCTTTAAACGGCTTCGTATCGTAATAGCTAAATCCTAGTGATTCCCAGAAAGCTTTTGCATCCCTATTGTTATTTAAAACCCCAAGTCTGATTGCGTGCTTTCCTGAGTTCTTAATACCTTTCTCAAAAAGGTGATAAGCTCTTTTTCCAAAACTATTTCCTTTCCACTGTTCATGAATCATAAGTAATCCTAGCCACGGATACTGATCCTTCGGGTTTTCTGGTAAATAGTCGATTAAGCCGATGTAGTCTTGATCTACTTTTATAAAATAGCTATATGTAGCTGGGTTCAGAAACTCTTCCTTTATTTCTTTCATTGATCGAGTTTCCCTTCCATTTTCTAACACATTGTAGGTTTTATTTGAAAGAACTATTTCTTGCACCTTTTTCATTTTATCCTTTGTTATTTCTTCTAATGTCATTGTCATCAATAGCTTCTCCTTCATTATTTTTGTTAGAAAGGCATAAGTTGCTTGTTCGCAACATACGTATGAATGAGCAAAGATTGAGAAAAGATCCCTTTGGTTTTATCACTTATTAAATTTTTAGGAGGGTTATTATATGACTAAAAGATTTCAACAACCTCAACAACCTTACGGATATGACACAACTGGTGTTCAACCAGCACAACAAATGCCGATGCAAATGCAAATGCAGCAAGCAGGTTATCCACCTTCTGCTACATACTATCCTGGTCAATTTGGGCAAGTACCACAGTTTCCACAGCAGCAGCAACCGGGTGTAGCACAATATATCCCTGGCATGCTTCCTTTGGAGGAATCTTATGTTGAAAATATTTTACGTTTAAATCGTGGAAAAATCGCAACTGTTTATATGACATTTGAAAATAACCGTGAGTGGAATGCGAAAATTTTCAAAGGTGTTATTGAAGCAGCAGGGCGTGATCACCTTATTTTAAGTGATCCTCAGACAGGTATGCGTTATTTACTTCTAATGGTTTACTTAGATTATGTAACATTTGATGAAGAGCTTCAATATGATCCACAATACGCATTAGCATCATATCAACCAAGATAATAATACAAAAAGAAGGCTGACATGTTTGTCAGCCTTCATCTTTTATAAATACCTGATTGCCGCATATCCTAAAAGCAGCCAGCCTGCTAAGAAAGCTAAGCCTCCTAATGGAGTGATTGCTCCTAAGATACTAATTTGTGTCACACTTAATACATACAAGCTTCCAGAGAAAAGGATAATCCCAATTAAAAATAACCATCCTGCTGTTGTGAATACACCAATATTGGCGAACTTATCCACTAGAAAAGCAATGACAAACAATCCTCCGGCATGGAACATTTGATAAGTAACACCAGTTTGCCATGTTTTTATGTATTTCTCCGGAATTTTTCCCTCTAGACCATGTGCACCAAAGGCACCTAATGCTACCGCTAAAAATCCGTTAATTGCTCCTAAAAGAAGAAAAAGCTTCATATCAGGCTCCACCTCCAATTGATGATTACTCTTTCATCTTACCGTAGAATGGTTTAAATTCAATGGGGAAATACAGAGTTTGTATGACAATCTTATGTAAGGTTAGAAAAATCGGTGAACGCCTTAGTTTTTCTTATATACTTTTTAAATCATAAAAAAGAGCCACATAATGGGCTCCCTTAACGATTTTGCAAATAGACTTTTAACACATCAGATACTCGCTGTTCGTTTTCGACAGCTTTAATATAGTAATGGTCACCATCAAGATAGGATTCGAAGTTTTTAACTCCTTCATTTTTTAAAAAATCATCAATATCTTGAACAGACTCCTGTGCTGTTAATAAATATTTTTGACCGATATAATCTTGGTTTACATAAACATCATAGCGATCTTGGGCAATCTTTGTTGGAGCTGGGTCATTTAAAAGCCCCATATCAAAGCGTCCTCTTCCCATGTTAAATAAATCATCATATGCCATGTTTCTAACCTCCTGTACAATGTTACTATCATTGTGTCCCGATTAGATAAGAATATGATGGATTTCCTTGGAGAGATTGCTTCATTTTATGGAAGTTGGAGAAATTCGCGATCAGCTTAAAAGTCGAAAAGCGAATCACCGTTAGCATCTTCTTCTTTAACCAATTTTTCACTTGTAGGATTTTTAACAACCGTTGACATATTCCCCATCATTTTTTGAAGCTCTAGGTGGTTTATTTCACTTGATGATGGTGATGATAATCGTTGAACTTGTACCTCTGATTTTTCATCAAGAATAATTTCGCATAGTGATTGAATGACGGCTACTTTTTCACGTACTTCTTTAGAAGATGAGCTGTTTTTTGCCTTCATTAGCTCAGCTTCCATTTTACTTAATAGTTTTGATATAGGTATGTTCACTTTTTTATTCCTCCAACTAAGCCTTAATTGCTTTTTGTTCATATTTTAAACACGCCATACCAGATGATTTTTTAACCGTGATGGCAGGCCTGGCTGCTGATTTAAATCCGTATGCACGACAGCCGTTCGGAAACCGCGTATCCCAAGTAACATAAAAATGCTTACACTTTATACAGTTTATTGGTGTTTCCTTCATGTTTTATACTCCTTTTTTATAATGCTGTTTTTAATACAAATTAGCGTAAGTATAGGTTCCGTTCCATTGCGCTCCACTATCTGTTTAAAAATCATTAAAAACAACATTCTATAAAGACCAATCAATTTCTTCTATATTTTGACTACGTAGATAGTCATTTGTTTTAGAAAATGGTTTACTTCCAAAAAAGCCTTTTCGGGCAGAAAACGGACTAGGATGTGCGCTTTCGATGACGAAGTGCTTTGATGAGTTGATGAGCTGCATTTTTTGTTGAGCATGTTTTCCCCACAGAATAAAGACAATGGGTTGATTTCTTTGGTCTAGTTTTTTGATAATTTCATCAGTGAACATTTCCCATCCCTTTTTTGCATGTGAAGCTGGTTCTCCTTTTCTTACAGTTAATACTGTGTTTAAAAGGAGTACACCTTCCTTAGCCCATTTTACTAATGAACCGTTTTCCGGTAATGAACAATTTATATCATCTTGAAGCTCAATGTAGATATTCCGTAAAGAAGGGGGTAGCTTAACACCCGGCTGAACTGAAAAGCTTAAGCCTTGTGCCTGTCCTTCCCCATGATATGGGTCTTGTCCGAGAATCACAGCTTTCACCTTATCATAAGGAGTTTCGTTCAACGCACGAAAGATGTTTTCACGTTCAGGAAAAATGGTTTGTTGTTCATATTCCTCACGTAAGAAGTCTAGCAGCTCCTTAAAATAATCAGACTGAAACTGCTCTCCTAACATGCTGTCCCAGCTTTTATCCATTTGTAATTTCATTGCTCTCCTCCTGTTGACTATAGCGCGTGAAGACTGGTTTTCCGTCCCATACCCGTTTTGTTTCTGCTTCGCGGTCTTTCATTTCTGGTTCTTCTAGAAGCACAAAGAAGTTTTTCGTTGGCAAATCTCCTAATTGATGCTTCTCACATAAACGATCTAAATACATTTTGCGTTTTAAGCCTAAATCTGCGGACTGATTTGTCCCATCTTCAGAAAATGCATAGATAACACTAGCCATTGGTATTCTTTTCACTGAGCAAGCCTCTGCAGCTCTTAAGAAAAAATCCCAATCCCAGTAATTATGAACATCTGGATCAAATAAGCCAATTTTATCATGAAGCTCTTTTTTATAAACACTTCCTGATGGTACAAATGTTGAAAACTTCTTCATTTCTGCTAGATTATATTGATAAGCAAAAAGCTGTCGTTTAAAAGGATAACGGGTGTTTTCTCTTTTTTCGAATTGAACAATCTCTGCATCAAAATAAACAAAATCAGCATGTTGGAGCCCTATTACCGCCTGCTCCAAATGAGTCTCCGTTATAAAATCATCATCATCACAAAGCATGATCGCATCACCCGTTACATGTTTAACTCCAATATTTCTTGCACGAACATGCTTAACATTTTCCGTTAATTCGATAGCTTTAATCGGCAATTCACTATACAAAGAAACTAGTGGTTCTGTGCTTTCACCAGCATCATTTACAATAATAACCTCATGTGGAAGAACGGTTTGTCGAGCTATTGACTCAAGAAGCTCCGCCAATTCTGCCAAACGATTATATGTCACAATCACAATTGATATTTTCATACGATCACCTTTTCTTCATTATCCTTTTATTTTAACAAACTCTACTAGTCCTTTTATAGAAAAAACCTTCTATGACCTATTGGCTATTTTTTACACTATCAAAAAGTATAAGTTTTTATGGATGATAGTATAAGAAAAACTAAGGATGTTTGATCAAGAAAATTCGGGGTAATTACCAAGTAAATGACAAAGGAGTTGATGATGATGAAAACATATATCGTTGAAAATGGTGTACAAGCTTCCGAGAAAATTCTTACTTTACAAGCAGAGGGCTATGACAAGGAGCATATCTATCTATTTGCACATGATGAAAATCGCTCCAAGCATTTAACTGAACATACAAATACTAAAGGTATTGGATTAAAAGAAGAAGGCATCTTTGACAAAATGGCAAATATTTTTGTATCCCGTGGAGAGCAGATTCGCACCCGCATGACCTCCTTGGGCCTTTCACAGCATAAAGCGATGGAACTAGAAGAAGAGTTGGACGAAGGAAAAGTCGTCATCGTAGCACAGTGATAAAATAAGAAAGAGTCTAGCCGATTGGTGGTTAGACTCTTTCTTATTTTCAACCTCAAAAAAAACCCCCTTACAAAGTAAGGAGGCAACATACATATATAAAATTAGGGGGGATTAATAGCATCATTGACACTTTTGAGAATTCTTATACTAGTAAATCCAATTATTATGTTAATTGGGCTTGTAAATGCTGAACAAATCGCTGAAACGCTTGTTGACCAGACTCATCTTGCTTAAATACACCTGCATGCTCTAAAATCGTTGCAAAAATATGGCCAACTTCTTCAAGTAAAAGTTGATAGGCATTGTCTTGACTAATATCTGGTACATTTGTTTTTACCTTTTTAGCCCACTCATAATGTTTATTGATTTCTTCATCTTGCTCAATTTTAGCAAGGCCATCTTCCTCAGGCAACCATTCAGCAAGCTTTTTTAACTCATCTAACAATCTGCCAGGTAAAACAGCTAATCCCATTACTTCAATAAGACCGATGTTTTCCTTTTTGATATGATGCACCTCTTGATGCGGATGGAAAATGCCGAAAGGGTGCTCTTCATTTGTTCTGTTGTTTCTTAGCACTAAATCAAGCTCAAAAAGATCGCCTCTTCTTCGTGCAATTGGTGTAATCGTGTTATGTGGTGTTTCTTCTGTAAACGCTAGAACATCAACTGTTTCATCACTGTAGCTTTTCCATTGCTGTAAAATATCATCTGCCGCTTCTACTAGCTCTTCTTGATCGCTTCCTTGTAATCTTAAAACAGACATAGGCCATTTCACGATTCCTAACTCAATGGAAGGAAACTTACTCAACGTAAATGAATGTAGCTTTTCTGCTACCTCCATCGGGAATGTATGATGACCTCCCTGGAAGTGATCATGACTTAAGATCGAGCCACCAACGATCGGTAAATCAGCATTTGAGCCAAGGAAATAATGTGGATATTGGTCAACAAAGTGAAGCAGCTTTTTAAATGTTTCCTTGGAAATTTTCATCGGCTTATGTTCACCTGATAAGACAATTGCATGCTCGTTGTAATAAACATATGGCGAGAATTGGATAAACCATTGCTCATCACTTAATGTGACAGGAATAATCCGGTGATTTTGTCGTGCTGGGTGATCTAGTCTTCCTGCATAACCAACGTTTTCTTTACAAAGCAAGCATGATGGATATTCGCTTTTTTGCATATGACGAGCAGCAGCGATCGCAACCGGATCTTTTTCAGGCTTAGATAAGTTGATGGTCATTTGCAAATCACCATACTCTGTGTTCACAAGCCATTTCTCGTTCTTAGCAATTCTGTCTGTACGGATATAGTGAACATCCTGAGAAAATTGATAAAAAAATTCTGTAGCTTTTTGCGGGCCATCCTGAGCTACTTGTTCATTAAATCTTCGGATCACTTCACCTTGAGACGGGACTAAGCAGCCCATAATCTTTGTATCTAATAGATCCCGATATGTGACTGTGTTTTCCTCAAGAAGCCCTTGGTCAGCAGCCCAATTCAGAATATTTTCAAGAATTGAAACTGGAGTATTCAGCTGTTCTTCTGGTACCTCGACAGGCTTGATATCAGAAAGCTGAAGCACCTCCAACATTTTGTTGCGAGATAAATCAACGTCCCATTTTGTGATCAATTGCTTTTGAAGAGCGAATTGAAGTAATCTTTCTATTTCTAAATCGATGTGGATAGACATTGTTTTCATCCTCTCATCTTCGATCGTAACGAATAAATATATTTATTTTTGATAGCCCTTTGGATGGTTTTGGAACCAATTCCACGCACTTTCAATGATTGTGTGAAGGTCAGCATATTTCGGCTTCCAGCCTAATTCATTGATCGCCTTTTCAGATGAGGCAATTAAAACAGCCGGATCACCTGCACGGCGAGGCGCTACCTCTGCAGGGATAGGATGACCTGTAACAGTTCTTGCTGTCTCGATTACCTGTTTAACTGAGAATCCATTGCCATTCCCAAGGTTATATGTTGCACTTGTGTTATCCTTACGCAGCTTTTGAATCGCTAAAATATGGGCATCAGCTAGATCTGTTACGTGGATATAGTCGCGGATACATGTTCCGTCCTCTGTTTGATAATCATCCCCAAAGATCATGATTTTCTCACGGTTGCCTAAAGCCACTTGTAAAATAATCGGAATTAAATGTGTTTCCGGATCATGATCTTCGCCAAGCTTTCCTTCCATATGAGCTCCCGCTACGTTGAAATAGCGAAGAACAACATATTTTAATCCGTAAGCCTGCTCACTCCATTTCAGCATTTTTTCAACAGCAAGCTTTGTTTCTCCATAGGGGTTTGTTGGTACAGTTGGGTCATGTTCAACAATCGGTATATTCTCTGCTTCGCCGTATGTTGCAGCTGTTGAAGAAAAGACAATTTTCTTTACGTTATATTCTGTCATTACTTTAAGAAGACACACTGTCCCATACACATTGTTTTCATAGTATTGAAGAGGCTTTTCAACACTTTCACCTACTAATGAGTCAGCAGCAAAATGAATAACAGCTTCAATGTTATTTTCCTTGAACACATTTCTCAAAAACTCTTCATCTTTTAAATCGCCATTGTAAAACGTTGCTCCCTCTAAAACAGCCGGAAGATGTCCCTTTTGCAGGTTATCAACAACCACAACCTCTTCTTTTCGATCTAAAAGCTCTGATACTGCATGACTTCCAATATAGCCTGCTCCACCACATACTAAGATTGCCATGATTTTTTCCTCCGTTTCGGATTATAAAATTTCCTTTGCTCCGTCTCCTACATTTGCTACGTAAAAATCAGCTATTAACCCTGTTTTTTCTGTGTAGCTCTTCCCTACTTCTTTAATAAATTCATCGATTTTATCATTTGCTACGATTGAAACTGTACAACCGCCAAAGCCGGCTCCAGTCATTCTTGACCCTATAACACCATCTTGGTCCATAGCAGCTTCTACTAATGTGTCTAATTCAAAGCCTGTTACTTCATAATCATCTCGTAAAGATGTATGAGAATCACACATTAATTGTCCAAAGCTCAAAATATCACCTTGCTTCAGCTTTTCTACCGCTGAAATCGTTCGAGCATTTTCATAGACTGCATGTTTGGCACGCTTTTGATCTATACCATTTTTGATTAAATGACGGTAACTCTCAAATTGTTCTGGTGTAAGATCTCCCAGCGATTGAATGGATAGCTCCTTTTGCAATTGACTAAGGGCACGTTCGCATTCAGAGCGTCTTTCATTATACTTTGAATCCGCAAGAGCTCTACGTTTGTTCGTGTTTGCAATAACTAAAGAGGCATTTTCTAATACAACCGGACTATATTGGTAATCAAGAGTTTGACAGTTTAGCAAAATCGCATGATCTTCTTTACCCATTCCAATCGCAAACTGATCCATAATTCCACAGCTCACACCAATAAATTCATTTTCAGCATGCTGACTCATTTGTACCAATTCAACAGTAGTAAAATTCGTCTCAAACAACGCCTGAATAGTAACTGCGGTTACGAGTTCAATTGATGCAGAAGAAGATAAACCAGCTCCATTTGGAATATTACCATAAAATAGGATATCAAAGCCTTTATTTATTTTGACACCTTTATCAATAAATTCCTTCATCACCCCTTTAGGGTAGTTCGCCCAATCATGTTCCTTTTGAAGTTTCAATGGTTGTTCGGTTGATAGAGTCACAATCCCGATCTCAGGAAAGTTGCTAGAATACATACGAATCGTTTGGTCATTTCTGAGTGCCACAATCGCGTATGTACCAAATGTTAACGCACAAGGAAACACGTGTCCCCCATTGTAATCTGTATGTTCACCGATTAAATTCACACGCCCTGGTGCAAAAAAGGATCTAGTAGGCTGATTATGTTGAAAAATCTCGTTAAATTCATTTCTTACTTGCTCGATCATGAAAATCACCCTTCACTTTGTTGTCATTAGTTTGTTTTCTATTTTCATTGTAAGTTCCGATTTTCCTGCTAACAATGGTAAAATTATTTGAAGAGATAGTACTTATTTGCTTAGGTTTTCTGTTTAAACTTGTTGAAATTAACAATGAATAATACTGTTCACACAGTACATATCAGTCTTTTTTTGCTAAAAGCATCTAAAAAGGGTAAGAAAAGGGGATTTTTTTGCTATGAATAAAAAAACCGGTGCAATTGCTTTTCGTTTTAATGACCCTAACGTGAATCAGGTAGCACAAATATGGTCGGTTGGCTGGGAAGAACAAGAGTCCACGATTTACAATTGGAGTGGCATTGAGCGGAAGGACCAGGAAAAATATATATTTCAATATACATTGTCAGGACAAGGAGAAATCAATATAGATGGTAAGGTTCATCAGCTAAAGGCTGGTCATGCCTTTATTGTCAGCAGTCCAGGGCATTATCATTACTATTTGCCCGAGCATTCAAAGAAATGGGAGTTTTTATATGTAACTTTATATGGAAATGAAGCAAAGAAATGCTGGGAGCATGTTAAAAGGAAGGGTAACCAAGTGGTTCGTTTTCATCCTGAAGCTGCTCCGGTTAAGCTTGTTAAACAAATGTATGATGATGCTCGTGAACGAAAAATCACCAATGCCTATCAGGGATCAAGCATTTCCTATCAATTTATTATGGAGTTATACTTGGCTTTATCAAATGTGGATAAATTAATGGAGGATTGGTCAGAAGGTGTGGTTAGTGCCGCTTTATTTGCAAGAAATTACTATCAGGATGAAATTGGTGCTGAGGAAATGGCAGAAGCCTCAAAGTTATCAAAATATCATTTTACAAGATTGTTTAAGCAAGAAACTGGGGTGACCCCGATTCAGTATTTAACGAATATCCGCTTGCAAAAGGCAATTGAGCTATTGCAGCATACAAAGTATTCTGTTGAAGAAATTGCTCAATTGGTAGGCTATAAGAATGCGAATTATTTGAATAAGATTACGCGTAAGTTAATGGGGAAATCTCCTGGGCAGATTAGGCAGGGGGAATAGTTTTATCACACTTTGTGTTTTTTGAGGCAGCGACAAAATAGGTCGTTCCATTGCGCTGCAGACACAAGATTCCCCGGGGAAGAATAATGAAAAATCCCAACTGCCGGATTTTTCAAAGAGCAATTCTTCCTTGGAGGGCGCTGAGCCTACTCGGCTTACAGCCTGCGGGGTCTCAGCTGTCCCACTCCTCCCGCAGGAGTCAAGTGTCTTCCGCTTCATTCCACTTTTGTTTTAATAATTTATATAATGCAACATTCTTTGTGAAAACAACTTATAAGTAATTAATGCCTCTTATTTCTAATTTTATTTTTTGATTCATTCATCCAAATCAATTTGTATGGTTCCTTTTTGGTGCATGATTGTCATTTTTGTGCCTGGGGCCATGATGTTTTCTAGGATGTCTTTGGCTGCTTGTAAGGCAAATTCGATTCGTTCTAGCTTTTCTGTTTCTTCCTCACGTTGGTTGAGTGGAATGTCTGACATTTTCTGTGTATAGTTCAATGATACTTGATGAAATTCAGCTAGTTTTTCATAAACTTCATCATATAGTTCCTCGATTTCTTTTTTCATGTCCAGCCTCTCCCTTTTTCTTGCTCCTTCTTCTATCATACAAAACTGAAGCTTAAGTAAACAGAGATTTACGATTGATTTTTTAATAATCGCTTATGAATCCAAATGGCAGCCTGACAGCCGTCTGCCATTGCAATTGTGACTTGCTCAGAATGGGCGACAACATCTCCTGCTGCCCATACGTTTGTGACATTTGTTTCCTTTGTTCGCGGATCTACTAAAACATGTTTATTTTCCAGCCTTTCCACCCCAAGCTGCGCGGCTAGGTCTGAATGAACTGAATTTCCACCGAAGCCTATAAACCCTTTATCTCCCGCTACTGTTTGTCCATTTTTCAGCCTTACCCCTTTAAATTCGGATTCATTTTCAGTAATAATTTCTTCAATCTGTTCGTCTATCACACGAATGTTTTTTTGCTTAAGCTGGTCGAGCAAGGCTGCTTCAAGTTGTTCCTCGTCATGATTGATAAATGTTATTTTGTCTGTCCAATACGTTAGTGTTAGAGCTAAATTCCCTCCTGTTTTTCCTGAACCTAATAGCAAGACATGCTGATCTCGCACTTCATATCCATCACAATCTGGACAAACATAGATTGAGATTCCTAAGCATGGCTCGATGTTTTTAATACTGGGAATTCGATCCTTAATTCCTGTGGATAATAATAATGTTTTTGCTTCATACACTGCTCCATCTTCTGTGTGAAGGAGGATGTTTTCCCCGTTTTTCTCAGACTTATGAACAAAGCCTTTTTTAAATTCTACTCCATAGCTTTCTGCCTGCTTTCTGCCAAGGTTCCTTAGCGTTTCCCCACTAACTCCTTTAGGCCAGCCTAGTATATTATGATAAGCACGGCACAAGTTAGACCGGCCATCTTGATTATCTAAAACAAGCACATTGTGCATATATCGTCCAAGTTGAAGAGCTGCTTGTAGCCCTGCAATTCCACCTCCAACAATTATGCATTCATATGAGTTTGCTTTCATATCCACACGTCCTTTTTCATTTCGTACACATTAGCGTTTGTTAAAAGGAAAAAGTTCATTCACATTTTATCCACACAGAAAAAGGAACTGAACTTTGGTCCAGTTCCCACAGGTTTTTCCTCAAATTGTGGATAAAAAGAATTAAACGACACGTATTTACAATATCGACACAAATATTCGTCAAAAATTTAGATATTAACAAGTTATTAAACTGTTAACAACAACTTATCCACAAAAGTTATACACATATCCACATTTACTATCCACATTTTGTGTGGGTACATGCGTTCGCCACAATATATATAGGACTTTTTTCCATTGTTTAAAAGTTATTCACAGGGCATTTTTAGGTCTTTTTGCTGACTTATGATGTTCTAAAATCTCCTCCATTTACATGCAGTACTTGCCCTGTCACATACCTTGAATCATCAGAAGCAAGATAAACGTAAGTTGGAGCTAGCTCAAACGGTTGACCTGCTCGCTTCATTTCTGTGTCAGTTCCGAATGTTGCAACCTTTTCAGCCGAAAAGCTCGAAGGAATTAGCGGAGTCCAAATTGGTCCTGGCGCTACACCATTTACCCGTATTCCCTTATCCACAAGTGATAATGAAAGAGATCGTGTAAATGTTGTAATGGCACCCTTAGTTGCTGAGTAATCGATTAGTGTTTTATGTCCTTGATAAGCTGTGATTGACGTAGTATTAATGATTGAGCTTCCATTGTTTAAGTATGGTAAGCTTGCTTTCACCATATAGAAGAAAGCAAATATGTTCGTTCGGAACGTTGCTTCTAGCTGCTCGGCAGAAATATTTAAAATGCTATCCTGAACAATTTGGATACCATGGTTATTCACTACAATGTCTAGTCTTCCAAATGTCTGGATCGTTTGCCTAACAACTTCATATGCTGTTCGTTCCTGACCTAAATCTCCTGCATAAAGCAGGCATCTCCCACCAAGTTGTTCAATTCTTTGTTTTGTTATTTGGGCATCATGATGTTCATTTAAATAAGGAATCACAACAGCTGCCCCTTCTTTTACAAACGCATAGGCAACCGCTCTTCCTATACCACTATCTCCACCTGTAATAATGGCCACCTTGTTTTTTAACTTTCCGCTTCCTTTATATCCCTCCCATTCAGAGATCGGATTTGGATTCATTTCATATTCAAATCCAGGATGACGGTCTTGATGCTGTGGTGGAAAAGCAATTGGCTGCTCCTTCACCTTTTGCTTTTTTGAATAATATGGATAAACAGGATACGGTTTCATGAGTTTAGCCCTCCCTGTAGTGATCTTCGCTACGATAAAGCCTATTCTTCTACAGCTTGGATAGATGACAAAAAAAAAGGACTTAGGAGTAATCCCAAGTCCTGATATTATTTTTTTCTCATCTTACTCACAACATAAGAGAATAATACGAGCACCAGTGAACATATAAACATAGCAACGGCCACCATCGCCAGCCAGATGCCATACCATGGATTTGTGATTGCCCCAATTGCAAAGCTTCCAATAAAAAAGAGTAGAGAAAGACCAAGACTAATAAATGAAGGTTGAAAAACCTTACCTGATCTTCTATGGGACAATAAAATCAACCCACCAAAGAAAAGAACATAATAAATGGCCATTGCAACTCCATTTGCTAACAAGAAATACACTGTTTTCATCGCTAAATGGCTGTTGGTTGATGAAGGGAGATTTACATTCACTTCTTGTTCGTCTCCACCTTCAAATGAGACAGTCATAAGTCGATAGTTCTCTGGATCACCAGGCCAATTTGTATACTCCAGAAATGCCAACTTGTTTTCATGATGTAAAAAGACAGGTGATTGTATATTGTTGTCTAAATAGGTTAATCGTTTTGTTTCAGCTGTTTGTAGATTTTGAAGATATAGTTCATATTTAAATAAACTGCTATTTAATGATGCTTTCGTTACCGCCGTGTATGCTAGAAATTTCTTATCCTTAGATAAAACAGAAGAATAGATATCTTTTTTAACAGAAACAACAGGTGATTCTGTTTTACCTTTTAGAGAAAAAACAGTAGGCTCTTCGTATGCTTGAAATAAGCTATAATACAGTTCTTCTCCATCCTCAGATATCGAAAGGTCATTCATTGTGAAGTGATCCTGATCTGTTAATTGTTCTAGATTTGTTCCATCACGATTGATTTTGTAAAGATCATACCCTTCCTTTGTTTCTCCTTCCATCTTATTAATTTCAGATGAAAGCTTTGCAATAAAATACAAGATGTCACCATTAGGAGAAAAAACAGCATCTGTTACATGTAAAGAATCGTCCGTTACCCTTTTTTGATGACTTCCATCCTTGTTCATCACCAATAAGCTTTGTGCACCATCTATTTCCTCAGAAAGAAATAATAGCTGTTCTCCATCTTGGGAAAACTTCGGGCTCCGAAATCTGCCATTTTCTTTGCTACTAACCTTGGTAAGCTCCGATCCATCAAGATTTGCTGTATAAATTGCTTCATCTCCATCTACATAATATGAAAAAGCAATGGTCTCGTCATCTGGTGATACGTCAATATCTTTGCCTAACCCGGTATAAAACTGATAAGGATCTTCTTCGTTTAAAAATTGAAACAAGATAGAGCCAACTAAAAGAAGCAAACTTATGATAGTGAAAACGATCAGAATCCGTTTTTGTCTCATTTTCATCAGCTCCTTCTTCTTTTTACGTTCTAAACTTCTACTACTATCATATGCGAAATTTCACGTTTACTACATAGACTTATCCAAAAAATCAAACGAATTTTCTTTTTTACGTAATCTCTTCTTTTCAGCAGAAAGTGTTTGAGTATTTTTTCTTTTAAAATACACAGATCTTCCTGAGGTTACCCTAGAAAAACCCTCTACCATAAGCATTACTGCCAAAATTGTGACAGCAAAACAAACAATTGGCGTTAAAGGAATCCATGGGGCCCACTGAAGAAAGATCTTTGATCCTCCGATCAAGCCGGACCACTCATTTGTTACTGATTTTGGAGGATCTCCCCCTTCACTAGGAAAGATTGTTCCACCAAAATAGAGGAAAAATAGCCCTAAATGCGCCATAACAATGAGTGTTTGAACAAATTGCTGCCCAAATAAAATAAAAAATCTTTCTCTTAATGCTGGAAAGATATGCTTTTTGATAATGTGTAATTTTGAGCCTCCAAGTGTCTTCGCACTACTTACATATTCCTCTTTGAATAGCTCTCTCGTTTCATTTCCTATTAAAACGGATAAAACAGGAACTGTTAAGATTGTCAGAACAACGATTTCAATTGCAATCCGTTCTGTTAGGCTATAAACTGGCTCTTGTCCTGCTGTTAAAAACAGAAACGGCTGCAGCAAATATAAAGCAACAACCGATAACGGAACAAAATGAAATACATCAACTAAACTAGTAAGATATTTTTGTCCCTTCGGAAAATAAGTACCTAATACCAATCCTAATGGTACTGAAACCATCATTCGTAAAAAAGCAATAGTTAGAGCTCCTAATATCGTAAATTTTGCTCCTATTAGGACTTTGCTTAACATATCATAACCAAGCTTATCTGTTCCTAACCAAGCTTCCTTGCGAGGAGCAATCGGCGCAGAGTCAATTAACTCCTTATTTTCATCATAAATATGATAGATTTGCCGAACCTCATGATTAACCACAGCCGAGTAGATAAAACTCGTACATACTAATAGCAAGAGAAACAAAAATCCTGTTAAAAATAATGGGTTTTTAAGAAGCTTCCTAATAAGTCTCCCTCCAATTCAGGCGATTACATGGATTTATCCAACAGTTCAAGCTGCTCTTTTTTTATAGGTTGTTGTTTTTGTCTAACAAATGGTCTTGTTTTCTTCCTTTTAAAATAAACTGGTCGACCAGTAGTTACTCTAGAGAACCCTTCAACCATAAATGTGACAGCTAAGATCGTTAAAGCAAAGCACATAATCGGTGTTAGCGGAATCCACGGTGCCCATTGAATAAATTGTTTCGATCCTCCGATTAAACCAGACCATTCATTTGTAAATGACTGAGGAGGGTCACTTGCTAGCTGGTCGTTCGATAGAATGGTCCCACCAAAGTAAAGATTAAAGATTCCTAAATGAGCCATGACGATTAATGTTTGAACTAGCTGCTGTCCAAACAGGATAAAAAATCGATCCTTCAGGCTTGGGATAATATGCTTTATCAAAATATGAAGCTTTGATCCTCCTAAAGTTTTGGAGCTTATTACATATTCTGATTTAAATAACTCCCTTGTCTCATTTCCTACTAAAACAGCTAAAATCGGGACAGTTAGAATGGTGAGGACTACTACTTCAATTGTCATTCGTTCCATAAATGAATAAACAAAGCCTTCAGGCTGCTGTCTAAGAACAGGAGTTAATAAATAGAGAGCTATAATCGTGAGTGGAATAAAGTGAAAAGCATCTACTACACTATTTATATATTTTTGCCCTTTTGAAAGATAGGCTCCAAGTATCAATCCAAGTGGAATGGATAACACCATTCGTAAAAAGGCAATTAGAAGAGCAGCTAGAATAGTAAACTTTGCCCCAATTAACACCTTACTTAACATGTCATAACCAAGCTTATCCGTTCCGAGCCATGATTCTTTACGTGGTGCAATAGGAGCAGAGTCAACTAATTCCTTATTTTCATCATAAATATGATAGATTTGATACACCTCGTTATCAACGGCCGCTGTATAAACAAAGCTAGTTAGTAACAGTCCTGCGACAAAAAGAAAACCAATTAAAAAGAGAGGATCTTTAAAAAGCTTCATGATAATGCTTCTCCTCCCTTTACTGTTTTTTCAATGATGAGTTTCACAAGATGATAGAAAACAAAAATTGGGACAAATAAAAAGAGAAGAATAAATGTAAATACTTCTGGTATCATATATGTTGTTAAATAATAGGTAATCCCAAACACATTAAATAAAAGTTCAACAACAACTAATGTTGAAAGCATAAACCATATTGTTTGCTTCAAATGGAAGAAAAGAGAAACAATCGTATTACGTAGGATGTGCTTCCACAAAATGATTGTATGGCGAATTCCCTTTGCTCTAGTTAAAAGAACATAGTCCTTTAATAATTCCTCTTCATAAAGATGGATAGTAATTCGATATAACTGAATGGTTGGAAGAATTGCCAAACAAATAATCGGGAGTAAATAAGCTTGGCTGTCTCCAACTGTGACAGCCTTCATTAGTAAGATATCCGTTTTTTTATAGAATGTAACAATCAACAGCTGCAGCACTAGGATGACTAATATATCTGGTAATGACTCAAAAAAGAGAATAGCCAGCTTTATTTTTTCTCGAAGCCATTTCGGAAACTGCATCGTTAAAAATGTTAGTAGAATAGCAATAAGATAGGCTAAAAAGAGCGCACATATAATAAGCGTTAACGAATAAAAGGCACCTTCAAATATGTATTTGTAAACCTGATACTCCACCCCTTTTATCTCAAAGGTTATCTCGTTAAAATGAATAAGGCTGTTGATAATACTAGAAAGTGTATCTATAAACATCCCGATATGACTTCCCCCTGTACCCTGCGCTATAAACAAGGAAGGCAGTGCTCCAAAAATAATAATCCCCACACATGCAGCAATAAACTGCAAACTAATTGCTCCTAGCTTTTTCACCCTTCCACCCCTTTTAGCTTATTTTCCCATAATTATACTATAAATGGTAATTATTAGACGTTATATAAGGAAAATATGTTACATAGAATTAGGACTTGGTTTCGGTTCTGTTAGGTATCGCAGTTATTAATCATGCAAATTGAAATCACCTTTTAAAATGGCGCTTTTCTACCTTTTTTTGGGGTTTGAGTATGAATTTTTACCACCTCATATTGTAAAAGCATTCACATTTCTTGTTTGCGTATGGTTTCTTTCCTTTTTTCTTATAAAAGATTCGTGACTGTATAAAATTTACATTTTTTGCTTGCTTTTATATCACTATTCCCTTTTTATGGGGCTTGCGTATGGTTTTGTTCCAACTCACCACGTAAAAGCATTCACATTTCTTTTTTATGTATGCTTTCTTTCCTTTTTTCCTTATAAATGATTCGTAACTGTATAAAATTTACATTTTTTGATCACTTTTATGTCACTGTTCCCTTTTTATGGGGTTTGCGTATGGTTTTGTTCCAACTCACCACGTAAAAGCATTCGCATTTCTTGTTTACGTATGCTTTCTTTCCTTTTTTTCTTATAAATGATTCGTGACTGTATAAAATTTACATTTTTTACTTACTTTTATATCACTATTCCCTTTTTATGGGGCTTGCGTATGGTTTTGTTCCAACTCACCACGTAAAAGCATTCGCATTTCTTGTTTACGTATGCTTTCTCTCCTTTTTTTCTTATAAATGATTCGCGACTGTATAAAATTTACATTTTTGATCACTTTTATATCACTATTCCCTTTTTATGGGGTTTGCGTATGGTTTTGTTCCAACTCACCACGTAAAAGCATTCGCATTTCTTTTTTATGTATGCTTTCTTTCCTTTTTTCCTTATAAATGATTCGCGACTGTATAAAATTTACATTTTTCACTCACTTTTATGTCACTATTCCCTTTTTATGGGGTTTGCGTATGTTTTTGTACCAACTCACCACGTAAAAGCATTCGCATTTCTTGTTTGCGTATCCACTTTCCTCAATTTCTCTAATACAAAAATAAATAATTAACCAAAAAAAGTCCTGCTTATAAAGCTGGACTTTTTTAATCAACGGTTACCTTTTATTAAATCCCTTACCTTCTACAAACTCTTTCATATACATTCTTGAAGGTCTAGCTAATAAGCCTGCCATTTGACCTGTCCATGTATCCTTTCTTTTTCCATTTGTTCGCTGCTCATAATAGTGTGAGATGTCCTCATCATATTTTTGAAGCTGATCCATGTAGTTTTCTTTGTTTTGCTCATACTCATCTTCATGGTAAATATGTTGAAGTGGTAACCTCTGCTTTTGATCTGGCATTTGAGCAGGATAACCTACAGCAACACCGAAAAGAGGTAAAACTAGTGGTGGAGTTTTTAAAAGCTTACAAACTTCATCTAAATTATTTCTAAGTCCACCTATATAAACCGCACCAAGTCCCATAGATTCCGCTGCTAACACAGCATTTTGCGCAGCAAGAGTTGCGTCAATAACTGCCACCATGAATTTCTCTGTGCTTTCTAACACTTGACTTGTATCCTGATCATGCTTTTCGGATAGTAACTGATGTCTGTATAAATCTGCACAAAACACGAAGAAATGTCCGTTTTCTGCAACATAATCTTGCCCACCTGCTAGTTCAGCTAACTTTTTCTTTTTGTCAGGATCCTTTATCCCAATAATTGAATAGGCCTGTACATAACTAGATGTTGAAGCTGCTTGAGCACTTTCGACAATTGTTTTAATTTGCTCATCTGATAATAGCTTATCTTCAAATTTACGAATGGATCGATGGTTTTGGATTGTTTTAATAACTTCGTTCATGTTTTTCCCTCCTATAACCTTCTTATCTGAAAGGATACCTTGTTTCGTTTCTTTATGCATTTAGGATGCTCAGTAAAAAAGAGATTAGCCCCCAAAGACTAATCTCCTACACCTTCTATGCTAATTCCTTTTGCTTTGTTTCCTCACCTAGTACAAGTACAGCGAGTGCACCGACAACTATTGCAACGGCAAAGATCAGGAAAATTGAGTTAATCGAATATTCCGCAGCAACTAAATAGCCGACTGTTAATGGTCCTAAAATACCACCAATTCTTCCAAATGAAGCAGCTAAGCCAGCACCTGTTCCACGAACCTCTGTTGGGTAGTGCTCTGGTGTATAAGCATAAAGCCCACCCCATGCACCCAGGTTAAAGAAAGAAAGAAAAATACCTGAAGTTAGCAGCAATGGAAGTGTATCTGCATTTCCGAAGAAATAGGCACTAAGAGCCGTTCCAATTAAGAATGTAACAAGGACAAACTTTCTTCCTGCTTTCTCGATCAGATACGCCGCTAAGAAATAACCCGGCAGCTGAGCTAGTGTCATAATTAGTACGTATTGAAAGCTCTTAATTAAGCTGAAACCCTTCATCACCATTACACTTGGTAACCATAGGAACATTCCATAATATGAAAAAACAACACAAAACCATAGAATCCATAGCATGGTTGTTTGCTTTGTATATGGTCTTGCCCATACTTTTGCAATCTTTGTAAAAGACGATTCCTTTTGCTTTGAGACTGTAATAGCTTGAAACCTTGGAGAATCCGGAAGTTTCAACCTTAAATATAAGGCATAAAATGCTGGCAATGCACTTAATAATAGCGCAGCCTGCCAACCGTAAGAAGGAATAACAAAATATGAAATAAGTGCAGCTATTAACCAACCACCTGCCCAGAAGCTTTCCAACAGAACAACAACCCTGCCTCGCTCATGTGCCGGTACACTTTCTGATACTAAAGTTGAAGCTACAGGAAGTTCTCCTCCTAAACCAGCTCCAATAAAAAATCTTAAAATAAGAAATAATGTTAGTGACGTCACAAATGCAGATATTCCACTTCCGATTGAGAATAGAAGAAGTGTAATAATAAACACTTGCTTTCTTCCAACCTTGTCTGCCATTAAACCAAAAACTAATGCTCCTACAGCCATACCGATTGAATTCACACTGCCAATCCAACCCATTTGCTCCGATGTTAAATCCCAATCCTTTTGTAAAGCTGCAATAATGAATGAAAGAATTCCAACATCCATTGCATCAAACATCCAGCCTAACCCTGCAATACCAAGTAATTTTCTCCTTGAGATATTCTGTGTTGTATCCATGTAAACCACCTTTCATTTTTAACCATAAGTGGTATCAGCATAAAAATGTACCAACTTTTCCCTCTACTCTCCACTAACACTTATACTCTAAATAAAAACAGCTCGTCAATCTATATTGCTTAACATCCCAAAAATAATTTATTCTCATACATTTTTATCTTTGTCAAACAGTAAAAGATATGTTATATTAAATGTAACAAAATATTCACAAATTGGTTTAAGTTTTGACACAATATAGACCAGTTTTAGACAAAATTAAAATGGTACCGATATATGAAAGCGATGCCACTAAAAGGAGCGTATAAACATGGATGTATTTTTCGCTTATTTATTAATTGGAACTGCTACACCAATATTTTTATGGCTTGAAAATAGAAAAATTGCTCTTTTACAAATCCCACTAATTGTTTTAATGTGGACTACGTTAATTCTATATATGTATTCTGATTTTGGAGCAGGACATCTAATATTTGGATCAATTTTTGTCATTAATATTCTTGCTGCTCACTTAACAGTTCTTTATGTTCTTTATACTTCTAAATTGCCTGAGTTTTTACAAAGCAGAACAGACGAAGGCTATACACACTAATACGCAAAAAAGGTATGACTCATATTCGAGTCATACCTTTTTTGTTTTAATGCATATCCCAAACCATTGCTAACAAAGTACCAAAGATTGTTACTAATGCAATAATTACTCCATAGTATACATTTGTATAGATCGCTGCTTTGTCCTCAGTTTCACCTGCGTGCATAAATACCACTAACTGAAGTCCGGCCTGTATAAATGCTGTTACTAACAGGACTGTCATTCCTACCGTAAATGACATATCGAAGAAGTAAACACCCAGTGCTACTAAAGTAAGGACTAGTGAAAAGACAAAACCCATCACTTGTTTCATCGGGAATAATTCACTCATTGTTTACATCATTCCTTTCAAATAGATGAAGCTGAAGATAAAGATCCAAACAACATCTAGGAAGTGCCAGTATAAACTGAAAATAAATGACTTGTTAGCTGTTTCTGGAGTTAACCCACGCTTTTTCACTTGCATGATGATAAATAATCCCCAGAATAAACCTACAGTTACGTGGGCTCCGTGAGTACCTAGAGTCGTTAATAAAATCGACGTAAAGGCACTTGCCCCAATGCCCGCTCCTTCATGTGCATAGTGGATAAATTCATAGATCTCGATACCTAAGAATCCTAATCCAAGAAGCAGTGTAATAGCAAAGAAATTTATCATTGCTTTTTGTCTACCAAGACGCATCGCATGAATACCTAAACCAATTGTGAAACTACTTGTTAAAAGTAAGAATGTTTCAAGGATAACAGGTGTAATAACGAAGATTTCGGCTCCATCAGGACCTGATCCTGTACGATTATATAGTGTGAAATAGGTAGCGAAAAGTGTTGCGAAAAGCATAATTTCCGCACCTAGGAAAATCCAAAATCCAAAGATCTTTAAACGATTTTCTTCTGTAGCATATTCAAGTGGTAGCGAGTTATCAATTTTCATCATTAAGCACCTCGCAATTCTGATTCAGTTTCTTCAATTTCTTTAACAGGAATATAACGACCATGATCTTTCTCGAAAGAACGTAGTGTCATAAAGATAAAGATTCCGATTGTAGTGATAATCGCTGGAATCCATAGGCTAAAGATTAGTGAGAAGCCCCATACAAAGAACACACAGCTCATTAGGAATGGCATTCCACTGTTATTAGGCATATGAATTTTTTCAATTTCACCTTTAAATAGCTTGTGATCATGTTTTTTCGCATCCCAGAATGGTTCGCTAGATTTAACTTCTGGAACAATTGCGAAGTTGTATTCTGGAACTGGAGTGTGTGTAGCCCACTCTAGTGTACGTGCATCCCATGGATCTGCACTAATATCTCTTGATGCATAACGAATGCTGTAGTAAATGTTATAAACGATTAACACAAATCCAATTGCCATAATCCCAGCACCAACAAATGAAACCATGTTAAGTGGTCCAAATCCAGTAGATTCTGAATACGTGAAGCTACGACGTACTTGACCATCTAAACCTGTAATATACATTGGGATAAACGCTAGAACAAATCCGATTGAAAGCAACCAAGCTGTCCATTTCCCAAGTCTTTCGTTCAACATAAAACCAAACATTTTTGGCCAATAGTAAGTTAATCCAGCAAGCATAGCAAAAACTACACCTGGAATAATAACATTGTGGAAGTGAGCAACTAAGAACATTGTATTATGATACTGATAGTCAGCTGCAGACATCGCAAGCATAACCCCAGTTACTCCACCTAATGTGAATAGTGGAATGAAAAGCATTGAATAAAGCATTGGCGTTGTCATACGAATTTTACCTTTTCTTAGCGTAAGCAACCAGTTAAAGATTTTAACACCAGTTGGCACAGCAATAATCATCGTTGTAATAGAGAAAATGCTGTTTGTAAAGGCACCTTGGCCCATTGTGAAGAAGTGATGCGCCCATACTAAGAAAGATAAAAGTGAAATTAATACCATAGACCAAACCATTGATTTATAACCATATAGGTTACGTCCTGAGAATGTTGAGATAATCTCACTATAAAGACCGAATGCCGGTAAAATCAAGATATAAACTTCAGGATGTCCCCAAACCCAGAACAGGTTGGCCCAAAGCATATCCATACCACCGTTATCAAGAGTAAAGAAATGTGTTCCAAATAGACGATCCATTGTTCCCATTGCAAGTGCTACAGTTAACACAGGGAATGCGAAAACAATGATTAAGTTCGCAATAAGAGCTGACCATGTGAACATTGGCATTTTCATTAATGTCATACCAGGTGCTCTCATTTTCATAATCGTCGTGATAAAGTTAATACCCGTCATCAGGGTTCCTATCCCGGCAATCTGTATCGCGATCATATAATAGTTCGTACCTACAGATTTACTAAACTCTTCACTTGCTAGAGGGAAATATGAAGTCCACCCTGCGTCAGGTGACCCACCAACAACGAATGAAATATTAAATAACATAGCTCCCATAAAGAATAACCAGAAGCTTAAAGCATTAAGACGTGGGAACGCAACATCACGTGCTCCAATTTGCAGTGGAACAACCAAGTTCATGAAGAACATGATAAATGGCATCGCCATGAATAGAATCATAACAACCCCGTGTGTTGTAAAAATCTCGTTATAATGCTGTGAATCGAGTAACGTATTATCAGGAACCGCTAGCTGTGCACGAAGCATAATTCCGTCGACACCACCACGGAATAACATAACTAACGCGGAAATTAAATACATAATACCGATACGTTTATGGTCAACTGTTGTTATCCATTCACGCCATAAATAACCCCATTTTTTAAAGTACGTTAATCCAGCAATGATAGCGATCGTGGTTAAACCAATGGCTACCATCGAAGCATAGATTGCAAAGCTTGGATGAGGTACGGCAAAACGATCAAAGAAATCCATACGTTTGTGACTCCTTTCGGAAGTAAATTTATTTTAAAGATCCGATATCTTTTAAAAGTTAATGATTACTGTGTTCTGAATGGTCTTCGTGTGAGTCAGTTTCAGTTGTTTCTGCTTCATGTCCTTCATGTTCAGACTCTGAACCTTCTTCACTGTGATGACCGTGATTTGGTGGAGCAAACTCTAAATGAGTACCCGTATAAGTTAATTGACCAAGATGACCCGGCTCTAATAACTCTTCAAATTCTGTTTCAGTAAGTGGTTCAGCCGTTTCTTTTACTTCATCCACCCACTCATCAAATTCAGTTTGAGACATAGCTGTTACGTTAAACGTATTATCAGCAAATCCTTCACCACTAAAGTTTGAGTTTCTTCCTAAAAATTCACCAGCGTGATCTGCTGCAAGATGAAGTGTTGTAATGTGATCATTCATCGCATACTTTTGTCCACCAAGCTGTGGAATCCAGAAACTTGTAATTGGTCCATGTGAATAAAGCTTAAATTCAAGTGGACGATCTGTTGGTACATATAAGTAATTCACCGTTTCAATATTTTCTTCTGGATAACTAAAGTGCCATTTCCAGTTAGAAGATGACGCATAAACAACTAAAGGCTCTTTATCTTCATATCCTTCAGGCTGTGCTTCAACAATATAGTTACTTTGCACTGACACAAAAGAAAGGTAAGCAACAATAATAATTGGTACACCTACACAAATCGCTTCAACCCATACATTTCCATGAATGTGTGGTGGCTCATAATCATCAGGCATGTTAGAAGCACGATATTTCACTAACATATAAGCTAATAGTCCAAGAACAACAAGAACGATAAATAACATAATTCCCATAGATAATAAGATGTCACTTGCTAGTCTTTCTGCCTGTGGTCCTTTAGGATCCAAAACCAGTAACGGCTCACATCCTGATAACAATGCGGCAATGGAAACCATAACTGTGAACAACGTCCATTTTAATTTCATATAAGTACTCCTTTCTTTCCTTCACATAAGCTTCATTCTATACCTACATCATCAGAGTTAGATACCCCGACAACACTTTGTGAAAACATGCACAAGATCAGTGTGAAAGATCACACAAGATCGTTAATCACATCATATCAGACGTTCGCAAATAAGTTTATTGGTAAAATCATGTGTCATATATCGTTCAACTATTAGTCACTTTTTCGTAATATATTGATCATAAATTGTTCACTTTTATGGAAAAAATTCCACTTACATGGGAGGGTGTGCTTGTAGTGGTGGAGGATGGGAATTTATTTGTATTTAATATCCAGGTTATAGATTCTGTCTCTGGTTGATCCAGTAGATGACACATCAAGGGACTTTAGTAACCTTGTGGCTAAAGCACTGGAATTAATGCATAGAAAGTCTCTCATATGTTGATTGGTTATTTCTGAACCATATAAAAGTTTATAATCCTTAATGGCTTTAAGGTGTGCATTCTTATCTTTATGTTGGCATTTTGGACACAACCAAGTTCCATATAATCTCTCCATTGACAGGAATGAGCAAGATGGACAAATTACACCGTTAAGAATATCACCTTTTCTTATATTAAATTTCTTGAGTATAGGCTGATCGAGTTCTTGATGACCTTTTTTCAACTGTCTTATTATCTTTTTTATTTCTTTTTCACTTATTATTTCTTTTTTATATTTATTATGGATTTTCTGCAGTTTTGTTGGGAGATAATTGGCGTTTACGACCATGTTGCTCAACATTTTGTTATCGCGTGGAGAAGTACGAATGAGGGTGTTAGAGTTACTAATTACCACTAGGGAGTGAATTGGAATATTTGAAAACATATTTTTCTTCAACCACCTCTTCAATTGCTTCTCATGTTGAAGGGATTGAACAATAGGGTCTTGAAATGCCGTTTCCTTTCCGCCCAACTCCCTTATTAGCTGATGAGTTAGAATCAAAATAAATTGTGCCTGCGATATTTTTAATTTCTAATTTAATCAAGTAGTATCTGTTCAATAATAATGAATCCATTTGGAAATAGCGGCCTGACTCTTTTAAACGAATATCATTTAAAATGTAAAAGTTATCTTCAGGCAGAAATGATAATTGATAATCTACTGCTTTTTCACCTTTGTATCCAGCTAGTCTCTTGGAAAGATCATTCTTTATTTCAGGGACTTTGATTTGGCCTGGTCTTATTCTTTCTAATAATGCCTGTAATTTAAGAATAATAAGAGGTATTTCTCTCTTTTTTACTATCATAGCTCCAACTCCTTATAAAAATATGCTTATACCTTCGCTACATAGTGAAATAATCCTCTAATTTACTATTATTTTTATTTAAAATTGTGAAATCTATCATCCTGCATACCTAATTTTTCAACTTCGAGTAAAAATCTATCAACTTTAGCAGAAAATCTATCAACTTTATAGGATAATCTATCAACTTTGGCAAAAAATCTATCATTCGACATAAGTCAGCAATTTCCGCCCCCCAACAGGACTCTTCCTAAATAGAAAAAGGCCGCATACAGCGGCCCATCTACCTGGTATTTCTATTACAAATTCCGACAAACTTCGGGGAGTGACAGGCACCCAGCACCAGGCACCACCACTACCCCACTCTCTCTTCAGCAACTTTTTTTATATACCGATTCCTAGTAATCAAGAACTCCCTCATATACTGCTCCAAAAACAGTCGGTCCGCGATTTTTCCTATGAATCCAAATGGAGAGGTGTAGTCGAATGTGTCGAGCATGAGTGTGCCGTTTGGTTTTTCGATGAATTCATGGACGTGGTAGAAGCGTTTGAAGGCTCCTTTTTCCATTTCGTCGACGAATCGGTTTGGGAAATCAAATTCCGTAATCCGAACAGTTAGGTTTTGCTTGATTCCAAAGTGGACGGCTTCCCATGTGACCGTTTCGTTTAACTCGATTAGGCCACTTGTTACTCCACCAATCGCACGTTCATTTGTTTGACTTGTGGATTGGGTATGAATATCAATATCTCGCGCAACATTAAAGCAAATGTCACGAGGGGCATAAATAAACATATCTGTCTTTATGATTGGCACGTTATATCTTCCCTATCTTAAAATCTTAATAACTTTTCACCTGCAGCAGGTCAAAACGGTTTCCATAGAGATCTTCAAAGACAACCTCAGTTCCCCAGGGCATTTCTTGGGGCTCACCTAAAAAGCGAACTCCTTTTTCTTTCATTATATGATATTCACGCAAACAGTCATTTGTTTCAATAACCAGAAATACATGTTCAGCAGCTTGTGAACCTACGCGTGCCTTTTTCTCATCATTATCGGCTTCTACAAATACAATTGGCGTTCCGCTTTCACGAGAAGGAGCAACTGTTACCCAGCGCATGCCTTCCCCAAATGAGTTGTCAGTAAGCAAAACAAACCCGAGCTTATTTACATAATAATCAATTGCTTCATCATAATCTGAAACAAGGATTGTGATATGTCCAATTTTACGGCTCATTCTGGCTACTCCTTTAAATTAAGCTTTGCTAATGCATCTGCCAATGCATTATTTGAAAAGTTATCATCTTGCTTTTTCATATAGCTTGCCACTTCGCGTTTTGATACCTTGCTGTTTTGGTTCTTTTTCCGTCTTTCTTGGAATGTGGACATTTTTTCGCGATGGCCGCATTTGCAAGTGAACATTTGTCCTTCTCCCTGTCCGCGCAGTTCAAGCTTTTTGTGACAGTTTGGACAGCGTGCGTTCGTTACTTTTGATATGCCTTTTCTGTGGCCACATTCGCGGTCCTGACAAACAAGCATTTTGCCTTTTTTGCCGTTTACTTCTAACATGAGCTTGCCACAGTCCGGACATTTGCTGCCTGTTAAGTTATCATGCTTAAAGGTTTGTTTACTGTTTTTAATTTCAGCTACAACCTCTTTTGCGTATTTCTTCATCTCATCTAAGAAGGCCTGTTTTGGTAAGCTTCCTTTCGAGATTTTAGTCAGCTTTTGTTCCCATTCAGCTGTTAACACAGGTGATTTTAGATCTTCAGGAACAAGGTTCAACAATTGCTTTCCTTTTGACGTAATGAAAAGATCTTTGCCTTTTTTCTCTATTAAAAAGCTGCTATATAGCTTTTCAATAATATCCGCTCTCGTTGCAACTGTACCTAGTCCACCTGTTTCACCGATTGTTTGAATAAGATCCTTACTTTCTCCTGCCATATACTTCGTAGGATTTTCCATAGCCGAAAGAAGTGTTGCTTCATTAAATCGAGCAGGTGGTTTTGTTTCGCCAGTAGTTTTTGATACTGACTGAACCTTTAGTGTCGCCCCTTCAGATAGAGCCGGTAATGTTTGGTCATCTTCACTGTCTTCATCGACAAAATCTGTATAAACTTCCTTCCAGCCTGCAGACACAACACGTTTACCTTTTGCAGTAAAAAGCTCTTCACCTATTTTGGCTGTTACAACTGTTTGTTCATATTGATAAGCAGGAAGTAAAACGGCTAAAAATCGTTGAATAACTAAATCATAGATTTTGCGTTCTTTATCGGATAAAGCACTTAGTGGTACTGATTCTTCTGTTGGGATAATCGCATGGTGGTCTGATACCTTTTGATCATCAACAAAAGATTTATTCGCATTGATTGGTTTATTTAAAATTTTTGCGATGATAGAAGCATATGGCTTCACTCTGCAAGCTTCTAGTCGATCCTTTAAAGTTGGAACGATATCACTAGTTATATAGCGAGAATCTGTTCGTGGATACGTTAGCACTTTATGTTGCTCATAAAGCTTTTGCATAATTGAAAGAGTCTCTTTTGCTGAGTAGCCAAAGCGTTTATTTGCATCACGTTGAAGCTCAGTTAAGTCGTAAAGAGCTGGTGAATATGATTTTTTCGGTGTTGTTTTGACGTTTACTACCTTCGCGTCTTTTCCTTTTAATTGAGCGAGCTTTCCATCAATTGCTGCTTCATTAAACGTTTTTGTATCTTTTGTTTTTTCGTCCTGCCAAGCAAATCTTAGGCTATTTTCTGCAACAGCTTTGATTCCGTAATATTTTTTAGGCTTGAAGCTACGAATTTCTTCCTCGCGCCCGGCAATGATCGCTAATGTTGGTGTTTGAACACGCCCAGAAGATAGCTGAGCATTGTATTTTGTTGTTAAAGCACGTGTTGCGTTTAAGCCAACAATCCAATCAGCCTCTGCTCTAGCAACTGCAGAAGCATATAAGTTTTCATACTCTTTCCCATTCTTTAGCTTACGGAAGCCTTCTTTTATTGCTTTATCAGTCACAGATGAAATCCAAAGTCTTTTAATCGGCTTATTTACGCGCGCTTTTTCTAAAATCCAGCGAGCAACGAGCTCACCCTCACGTCCTGCATCTGTTGCGATGACAATGTCACGAACATCTTTACGTAATAATTGTGTTTTTACCGCTTGAAATTGTTTGCCTGTTTTTTTAATCACAACTAGCTTTAATGGAGCTGGAAGCATTGGTAAATCTTCCAAGCGCCATGATTTATATTGATCACCATAGCTTTCTGGATCAGCTAATGTAACAAGATGGCCTAATGCCCATGTTACGATATACTGATCTCCCTCAAGAAAACCATTACCTTTTTTATGACAATTTAACACTCTAGCTAAATCTCTTCCAACAGAAGGCTTTTCAGCTAGAACGACTGTTTTACTCATAGAAACATCCTTTCACTACTTACATTCTGCTTCTATTATAGATGAATTCGGGACAAAGGGACAGGTTCCTCGTCCCACTCAAGTGGGACGAGGAACCTGTCCCCATTTACCAGTAGCATATTAGACCAAACAGTAGTAGAATGATGCAAGATACTGTTTTAAGCTTGGAGGTTAAAGAAGATGAGTCTATTAGCTATTGATAATCTCAGTCACAGTTTTGGTGACCGTACATTATTTAAGGACGTATCACTACGCTTATTAGCTGGTGAGCGCGTTGGTCTTGTTGGAGCAAATGGCGTAGGGAAATCTACGATGATGAATATAATTACAGGGCAGCTTATTCATGACGATGGGCGTGTGGAATGGACACCAGGAGTTCGTTATGGCTACCTTGATCAGCATACTGTGTTAACAAAAGGAAAAACGATTCGCGATATTTTGAACGATGCGTTTTTACCTTTATTTGAACAGGAAAAAGAATTAAATGCTGTTACAGAAAAAATGGCAACAGCTACACCTGAAGAGCTTGAGGAATTGCTAGATACAATGGCTAAAATTCAGGATCGTCTTGATGCAGGTGGTTTTTACACATTGGATATGAAAGTAGAAGAAACAGGACGTGGTTTAGGCCTTGATGCGATTGGTCTTGATCGTGATGTTTCAGCTTTAAGTGGTGGACAGCGTACGAAAGTATTGCTAGCAAAGCTATTACTTGAGCAGCCTGATGTTCTTTTACTAGATGAGCCAACTAACTATCTTGATGTGGAGCATATTAAGTGGTTAAGTAGCTATCTAAGAGATTATCCACATGCCTTTCTCTTAATCTCGCATGATACTGAGTTTATGAATGGTGTATCAAATGTCATTTTCCATTTAGAGTTTTCAAAGCTAACTCGTTATACAGCAACATATGAAAAATTCCTAGAGCTTGCTGAGATTAATAAAAATCAGCATTTACAAGCGTATGAAAAGCAAAAGGAATTTATTAAAAAGCAAGAAGACTTTATTGCAAAGAATAAAGCACGTTACTCAACAACAGGACGAGCAAAAAGCCGTCAAAAGCAGCTTGATCGAATCGAACGTATTGACCGTCCTGAAACTGCAGTTAAACCAACGTTTGAATTTAAAGAATCAAGAGGAAGCAGCCGTTTTGTTTTCGAAGCGAAGGATCTTGAAATTGGCTATAATGAGCCGCTATTACCTAAATTATCAATGACCATCGAACGTGGCGAAAAAATTGCGATTGTTGGTTGTAACGGTATTGGTAAATCGACATTATTAAAAACGATTTTAGGTAAAATTGAGCCACTGGGTGGTTCGGTTAACCGCGGTGACTTCTTATTTCCTTCGTATTTTGAGCAGGAAGTGAAAGCAGATAACATCACACCGATTGATGATGTGTGGAACGCCTTCCCACATCTTGATCAACACCAGGTTAGAGCTTTACTTGCTCGCGCCGGCTTGAAAAATGAACATATTTCACGTCCATTAACCCAGCTTAGTGGTGGAGAGCAAGCAAAGGTTCGTTTATGTAAATTACAGATGAACGAAAGCAACTGGTTACTTTTTGACGAGCCTACAAACCATCTTGATGTTGTTGCGAAGGAAGAGTTAAAGCGTGCGATTAAAGCATATAAAGGGACTGTTGTTCTTGTTTGTCACGAACCTGATTTTTATGAAGATTGGGTAACCAAGACTTGGGACATTGAAGAGTGGGCAGAGCAGAGCTAAGGAAAGTGATTGGGTATTTCTTAACGTGTTCGGTTTTAGAAGTACAAAATTAGAAATCACCGTACTATTCGAACAGTCATTTACACCTTATACTAATAGAATACTTGATTAGAAAAAATGCTTGGAACATTAATTGTGTCTCCAAGCATTTTTTACATTGTTTTGCACTCATAGGATAGAAAGATAAACGGGAAAACTCCGTTTAAATTAGAAAATACTAACATTCCCCATAATATTAGGGGAATTTTTCCGCTTATATGAACTTATTCTTTAGATTTAGTTATATATAGACAAGTTAACCGGAATATATCCGCTTATATCGGCTTTTTAAGCACATATTATATACCTTAACCGGAATTTCTCCGCCTATAAATTCCTATATCTCCACTGTACTCAAAACCAAACTACTTAGATATTTATAATGGAAAAAATTAATGTGTTTATTTAATTGGACAAGGGGGAATATAACTTCCAAGACGGGGGATACCAAATTAAAGGAGGAGAGAATAATGGGTTTTATTTGGGCTTTAATTGTAGGCGGAATTATTGGCTGGTTAGCAGGCTTAATTGCAGGACGTGATATGCCAGGAGGTGTAATTGGCAACATTATTGCAGGATTTATTGGAGCTTGGTTAGGCTCTCTTCTATTTGGTCAATGGGGCCCAGAAATGGGTGGATTCTATATTATCCCAGCTTTAATTGGTTCGATTATCCTTGTGTTTGTTGTAAGCTTTGTAATGAGAAAAATGCGAAGCGGACGAACAGCTTCATAATAAATGGCAGTAAGTAAGTTTAAAAGCCCTATTTCAAAAGAAATAGGGCTTTTAAATAAATAATTACATTTGTCCTAATGCATTTGCTAAAGAGGCGGTTGTATTGATTTCTTCAAAATCAAGGCCGAGCTGTATGGCTGTTTGAGCAATTTCTGGGCGAATTCCTGATAACGTTGATCGAACACCTAAAAGCTTTAACGCCTTAATTAAATGAAAAATTTCATGTGCAACCATTGTATCAATGATGGCAACACCGGACAGGTCAATACATAAATGTTCTACTTCAAGATTTGCACATTGTGTTAATGTGTTTTCTAAAATTAATTTTGCTCTAGCTGTATCAATATCACCAATAAGTGGAAGAAGCGCTGTTTTATTTTGCAGAAGAATGACTGGTGAACTAAGCTCATTGATCATTTCCTTTTGTGCAGCAATTTGCTTCATTGTGTTCTTATGAGCAGCATCAATGTAAATATAAACGGAAAGATTAATGATTTTTCTAACAACATCCAACCATGAAAATAATTGATCAACAGAAACAGTATCAAGATTCTCTTTATAAAAGCTTTTGATATATTTAAGATAAACATCTTGAGTTCTTAAAAATTCCCTCACAACATAATGAACAGGTGTGTCTAGATGCTTTTGATCCTGCGCTAATTCCTCTGACCATGCTCTAAATTCACTTACGAACTTTCCTTCTTCTTCAATAAAAAGTCTATGTAAATGGATAAAGTAATCTTGATTTTGTTCCTTTAAAGTTTTAATGATGGCTGGATCTTCCGTTGAATAGACAGAGCTTGGGTCATCATCTTCAATCATATTATACCAGTCTTCTGACATCTGCCATGAGTTCTTAACTAGGTAGTGATATAGTTCTTCATTTCTATGCATCTGTAGTCTCTCCCTAATCTGTTGTCTGATTTATTTGACAAGTGAATGCTTAAAGGCATAAATAACAGCCTGTGTTCGATCCTGAACATCCAGCTTACTTAGGATGTTGCTAACATGGGTTTTGGCGGTTTTTAACGCAATAAACAATTCATCCGCAATTTCTTGATTAGTTTTTCCTTGTGCCATTAATAATAAAATTTCCATTTCCCTTGAAGTGAGTTGATCATGGAGGTATGTTGTTTCTCGTTGTCTCATCTTCATCATCATTTTACCTGTAACCTCAGGCTCTAAAATCGATTGTCCATGAAACGTGGCACGAACTGCATTGGCGATTTCACTTGCTTTAGATGTTTTTAATAAATAGCTTGTTGCCCCTGCTTCAAGAGCTGGATATACCTTTTCATCATCGAGAAAGCTTGTCACAATGATAATTTTCGCCTCAGGCCAGGCATCGACAATTTGCTTTGTTGCCTCAATTCCGTCCATCTCCTTCATAACCAGATCCATTAAAATCACATCTGGACGAAGATCAAGACATAGCTCTACACCTTTTTGGCCGTTATCCGCTTCACCGATTACCTCAATGTCCGGCTGGGCAGATAAATAGGATGAAACACCGATTCGTACCATTTCATGATCATCAACAAATACCACTTTAATCATTGTTCTCACTCTCTCCTGCTAGGACAGGAACTTTTACCTCTAACCGTGTCCCTTTGTTTTTTAAACTGACAATTTTCATTGAACCACCTATTTCAACAGCTCGTTCATGCATGTTTTGTAAACCGTATGAACCTGTTTTACCTTCTTCAAGCTCAAACCCAATGCCATCATCTGTCACACGCATAATGACAAAAGAATCGCGTTCTATAAGCAACACGTCCAAACTTGTTGCCTTTGCATGGCGAAGTGTATTGGAAACAGACTCTTGAAGAATACGAAATAAATGGTCCTCTACACCTTTGTCTAATGGGATCGGCTCTACTTTCCATTTTATGTTCATTGTCACCTTTTGCATTAGTTCTACTAAAAGCTCTTGAATTCCTTCTTGAAGGGATTTACCTTTTAATGCAGCAGGGCGTAAATGTAATAGGAGCGCTCTCATTTCGAGCTGTGATTGATGGATGGTTGCTTCAATAAGCCTTAACTGCTTCGATTCACCATCCTCCCATTCTTCTCTACTCTCAATAATAGCAGACATCATCATGGATGCTGCAAATAGCTGCTGACTAACAGAATCATGAAGCTCACGGGCTAATCGGTTTCTTTCTTGTGAAACCAATTCTTGTATTCTCTTTTCTTGGTCTTCCGCTTTTTCTGTAGCCAATTTTTGCGAAAGCTTTGTTTGTTCCTGAATTTGCTTCTGAATCTTTTCAACCATTTTTTGAATATCTTGCACTTCTGGTAAACAAGGCTGTTCAGCAGAAATCGTTCGACCCTTTTCAAGCTCTTGGATCGTTTGTTCAATCGTTCCTAGTTGTTTTTTCCAATAAAGACCTGAAAAGAAACCATAAAGTACACCTGCTAATATACTTATGCTTGGCACAATATAAATAAAAGGTAAATCCATAATTTTTTGTGTCCATAGTTCACTCCAATTATGAAGTGGAAAGGCCATAAAAAACATGAGGGAAAGAAGAATGAATAGAATGAGCGAAAAAAAGGCTCCTAACAAAACTTGCCGCTGAATGATATTCATATTCTTTTCACCTCAAGCTTTCCTGAAATAGCTGAAGTGATTAATTTTACCTTTTGTTCACCTTGTCTGTACTGCGGTGTTTCATATACAAGTGTTTCATTCACAACCTTTTGCTTAAAGTCTTGAAAAACGTCCACATCACCAATCATAACAGAATGGTTAATATGAACCTCTACTTCATACGGAACAAGAATTTGAACATTTCCTAGTAAACTGCGTATCGAAATAACCGCTTCCTCATTTGGTAAGACCGTATCACTTAAATCAATGACCGTGTTCCCAACACCCACCTGAATATTGATATCATTCCATTCATATGCAGTATCCGGTGATTTTTGATTGGTAAAGAACTTATTTTCAAAGATTTTTTTCTGAACAATCACTACCCCATCTGCCGGTTCATTTTCTTCTGATTCGCCCGCGGGCTCCTTCACACTTGGTTTTATTCGTTTAGGCTCCTTCTGTGCTTGGAAAAATTGAACAACTGCATAAATGAGCAGCACACAGATAAAATAACGAAATGTCATCATGTTCAGAACGGTAACAACAAGCCAAATCCATCCAATCCAATAGAGGCTCTTGCCTATAAATCGCGGTCGCCATCGACGACCTAAAAAAATGCATCCAATCGATAACAAAAATGTAACGATTAAACCACCATTAAAAAATAATATTTCTAAAAGAAGGAGGAGAATTCCTATTAGAATAATCCAATTTACATAATCAGAATTCATATTTCTTAACACGCGGTTTCCTCCCCACTATTAATATAGTAACAAACTTTTACTTTCAGCCGCGTTTCATATGAAAGAAGGCGCAAGTTTGACCTACGCCTTTTTAGAATACCATGAAGGTTTACGAGATTGTATTTGTTTGTTCAGTTTTTAATTGTTTTTCTAACTGTGCAATACGGGCATCAATTGTGTTGCGGTGATAAGCCTTTGTTACTTGCTGCTCGAGACGATCTAGATAGCTCTCCATATCTTCAAATCTTGTGAATGCTTTTGTTGAAAAACTACCAGAATCAGATACTTTGCTTATACGGTGGTGAGCACGGGCAACATTTTCTCTTCCCATTAACTCCATACGTTTGATCTGCATATCTTTTAATTTATGTTTCATTTCTTCATACTTTTGCTCAAGCTCTTCAAGCTGCTGTGCGGTTTGCTTACGAGATGCATCTAAACGCTCTGCTCTTTCTTCATAATGTGCATACTCCTTTAAGGCAAATTCATAAAGCTCAGCTTCTCCCGCCTTTGATGCAATTTCAGCTTGGTGCTTACGCTTTTCTGCTAGATGTGTTGCTTCATTGTACTCACGGTTAAACTCTTCTTTTAACAAATACTGACGTTCTACTAACTTACGAACTTTTTCTGTTTCTTGCTCACATTGTCTTAAGTAGTGGTTTAAAAC
The DNA here is from genome assembly GCF_048059995.1 of Metabacillus sp. YM-086. NCBI lineage: Bacteria > Bacillati > Bacillota > Bacilli > Caryophanales > Bacillaceae > Metabacillus > Metabacillus sp. YM-086. The sequence continues at coordinate 91,419 of NZ_JBLUOI010000013.1, forward strand.
TGAAATTGGATTTTTTTGTTCCTTTTGATCTAAGGCCTCGTGTAAATCTGCTGAAATTGTATCCGCTAATCTTGTAAAAATATTTGCCATTATAAATCTCTCCTTTTAATGTGTTTTCCATTTTTTATTAAACCTTGTGAGGAGTTTACTCTAGCACTCCTCAGTCAAGGTGGGATAAACGTTTATTAATAGTTACCTTTTAAATCGTTCCATTCTTTTTCAAAGTTTGTAAATGGATCTGAATCTTCTTTTATAGTCTTTTTAGACGATTTGTTCCAATTTTTATATACAACGTAAATCACATATGCAGCAACAAATCCTAAGATCGCCGGAAGGTTTGATGCTGAAGCAAATAGGGCGATCACACCAACAATGGCTAACACGACTTTGTTAAATTTAGATTCAGTCTTGATAAAGCCTTTGTACGAGTAGTACAGAATGAGAAGACTTAATCCTAAAGCAATCATCGGTGCTAAATTTGATAGCAGTATTGCCACAGCCACCCCACCTAAAAGTAAAAGCCCAAACTTTTTCATCTTTTGTTTCCTCCTTTTTTAGTAGAAAAGCTTGTTAACTTTTCTCTATACCAACCAACACAAGTTGTTTGGCTCGTTATGTTGTGTTTAACTTGTGTTCGTTTCTATGTCTTTATCTTACCTACATTCTAGAGTTCTCAAAACGAGCCTCAGCTTTATTTTCATCTACGGCTAGAGGCTTAGTGTCGATAAGACTGTCGATTTTTCATAAGCAATACATGTTTTCACCATAATTGGAAAAAATTAATAAGAATGATGTTTAGCCTATAGGAGGTATTTGAATGACAGAAGAATTTCCACAAGGAAAGATGCCTTATGAACCTGAGCCATTTTGGAGAGAATCAACTCAATTAAAATCGTTCCCCCCCTTAAAAATTGATACAGAAGTTGATGTAGCAATCGTTGGAGGCGGGATTACCGGGATTACAACTGCTTACCTATTATCAAAGCAAGGATTGAAGGTAGCTATATTAGAAGCAAGTGAAATTCTAAATGGAACAACCGGTCATACTACGGCGAAAGTAACAGCTCAGCACGGCCTTATTTATGACGAATTAATTCAGCACATGGGCGAAGAAAATGCTAAGCTGTATTACCAAGCCAACATCGATGCCCTAGAATTTGTACGTCAAACAACAAATGAACTTAAGATTGATTGTGATTTAACTGAAGAAGATGCCTATATCTATGCAATAAGTGACCATTATGAAAAGAAAATAAACAAAGAGCTTGAAGCCTATCAAAGACTTGGTATACATAGTGAGTATGTTAATAGCATTCCTTTTCCAATTGATATAAAAGGCTCTATTGTCATGAAATCTCAGGGACAATATCATCCTTTGAAATTTTTAAACGTACTTGTTGATGAAATTGTGAAATCAGGTGGAGAAATCTACGAGCAAACAACTGCCATCGATATCGACGAAACAACACCCAAGCCAACAATTATTACAAGAGAAGGTCGCCGTGTTGCCTGCAAATATGCGATCGCCTGCTCACACTTCCCATTTTTTGATGGAAAAGGATTTTACTTTTCTCGCCTGCATGCAGAGCGTTCTTACATTCTTGGCGTTCGCGCAAAAATGGATTTCCCTGGTGGAATGTACTACAGCGCCGATTCTCCAACAAGATCGTTGCGCTACACACCGATGAATGGTGAAAAACTTATATTAGTTAGTGGGGATGGTCATAAAACGGGGCAAGGCATGTCCACCTACAAGCACTATAAAGCACTCGAGGAATTCAGTGAGAAAGTGCTCGGAATTGAAGAAATTAAATATCGCTGGTCTGCCCAAGATCTTTACACTCTAGATAAAGTTCCTTATGTTGGATCAATAACATCCAGCAAACCAAATATCTTAGTAGCAACTGGCTACCGAAAATGGGGAATGACAAACGGAATTGCCGCATCAAAGATTCTTGCGGATCTTGTTTTAGAAAAAGAAAATCCTTATCAAGATCTATATAGTCCGTCTCGTTTTTACGCTGATCCTAGTATTAAAAAGTTCCTTAAGCAAAACCTTGATGTTGCAGGTCATTTAATCGAAGGAAAAATTGATATTGCCGATAAAAGCATTCAAGATATCAGAAACGATGAAGGTTCTGTTGTTGTTGTGAATGGCAAACGAGCTGGCTGCTATAAAGATAATGAAGGAAACGTGAATCTTGTTGATACAACCTGTACGCATATGGGCTGTGAAGTAGAATGGAACAGCGGCGACCGCACTTGGGATTGCCCTTGTCATGGATCAAGATTTTCGGTTACTGGTGATGTTGTTGAGGGACCGGCGAAGAAGCCGTTGAAGAAGGTAGATATGTAGTAGGGATTTAGGGATTAGGAAAACAAAGAAAAGGGCTGCTGTCGGCAGCCCTTTTCTTTATGCTTTGTACTTGCAAGAAATAGGTGATAGTTGCAAGTTTGGTGGCTAGAGATGCAAAATTAATTTGAATAGGTTGTAAACATATTCGGGATTTTTCAAATTGACTAACTTTCATTAAGTTGGATTTGATGATTTGAGTTAGAAAATTAAACATGTATAGTGATGAACGACTTTTCTTCGGGGGAACTGATCACTTTTGTTGTTCATTCACCTTATGAACGACTTTCCTCCGAAAAAACCACTCACTTTTGTCGTTCATTCACCTTATGAACGACTTTCCTCCGAAAAAACCACTCACTTTTGTC
>NZ_JBLUOI010000013.1:94237-95687 GCF_048059995.1 Metabacillus sp. YM-086
CGTTCATTCACCTTATGAACGACTTTCCTCCGAAAAAACCACTCACTTTTGTCGTTCATCCACCTTATGAACGACATTCCTCCGGAGAACCGTTCATATTTGTCCCTCATGTACAGCCATAAACAACTTCCCTCGTCAAACCCGCTTATTCCCCTTCATCACTTTACCCAGTTCCACTTTCTTTTTCTTCATAATTCTCACAACTGAATCCTTAGGACTAAGCTTACGATAGGTGATGTTTGAGATGTCTAGTCCATGTCCAAGTGTTGCATAAACATGACCTTGTTTTGGGTCGATTAGTTGATTGCCTTCAAAGTAAACTCGTGGCGTTTTCCACAGAGCTACTAAAGCTTTTCCAAAAGGCATTTCATGATAGCGGTCAGGCCACATGCTTTTGATATGTTCTTTTACTAATGGATAATATTTTGAGCTCATGCCGGGAAAAAGATGATGCTCTGTATGGTAAGAAAAGTTAAAATGCAGAACATCCACCCATTTAGGGACAGTTACTGTTAGGCTATTTGCTAATGGATCATTTACTTCTGTTATTGGATTTAAACGGTGATTTGTTGAGATATAGCCCATTACAATGGCATTTGCAATTAGCAACGGTAACAAAAACGCAAAAAACCACTTAACTGGCCCCATAATAAAAAGTAATGAAAACCAGAAAATCCATGGCAATATAAGCTGCATCCATACGGAGCGCTTTTGCTTTGGTTTGAATTCCTTTATGTAGGCAACGAACATTTTTGTTGAATGAAGGGAAAACATAACTGTTAAAGATGCAAAGCTAGCAAAGGCTCGCACACCATGTGGCAGACGATAAATCCAACGTAAAAATTTAGTTTTCGATAAACGCTCTAATGTTGGCCAAGAATCAGGATCATGTTCTTCATGTTGAGTATGAACATGGTGTGTTAGGTTATGCCACTTTCTCCACAGTTTTGGTCCAGTGCTTAGCGGCCAAAAGGCAATCGCCCCCAGTAAGTCACGAAGCCAAGGCTTTCTTACTACAGTTCCATGGAGAATTTCATGTCCAAGAAAACCCATTGCCGCAAAGCTTGCTCCAAGCACAAAAGCAATTCCCAAATAGAGAAACGGATGTAATTGGAATAAGCCAATTGTAAGAAAGCCAGCTATCACAATTAATAAATATGCTAGTCCTCCCCAAAGGCGTCCAGGCACAGGCTTAAAGGCCTTTTTCGGTAATTTTGGTGCAATACGTGCTGCATACCATGCAAAAGAATGTAGCTTATCCATTTTCCTACTCCTTCCTAAATCACTAATATCTACTAAATAGTTTGTACAATTTTTGATGATTTAGGAGTGAAATTTGGAAATTTTATCTTTGTAAATGTGTATATTTTTAAGTAGAGTAGAAAACTGATTTCAAAAGGGATAGCTTACGCTATCTCTTTCTACTTTCAGCTCCCCCTCATCAAACCGT
>NZ_JBLUOI010000014.1:0-81493 GCF_048059995.1 Metabacillus sp. YM-086
GCGGGTGTAGTTTAGTGGTAAAACCTCAGCCTTCCAAGCTGATGATGAGGGTTCGATTCCCTTCACCCGCTCCAAAACTAGGGCCTATAGCTCAGCTGGTTAGAGCGCACGCCTGATAAGCGTGAGGTCGATGGTTCGAGTCCATTTAGGCCCACCATAAGTTCGTTTTTACTTGTTCCGCAGTAGCTCAGTGGTAGAGCTATCGGCTGTTAACCGATCGGTCGTAGGTTCGAGTCCTACCTGCGGAGCCATTCTTATTGCATAAGGAATTATTCAAGAGGCTAAAGAGTTACATCTATCAATAGTATAGGCAGAAGTCGAGCGGATAGTTTAAGTCACTTCTTTCTATTAAATATTACATAATTTTAAAAAACTTACCGAAGAACTAATCCGTATAGGGTTAGTTCTTTTTTGATTTTGAGTAATCGATTTACTAAATAAAATAGTTTAATGTAAACTGAAGTTACTTGATTATTTTGAAAGAATATCGATTTGAGCAACAGAGAAATTTTATCAATCAATTTAAAATAATAAAATAAGGTGGAGTTCCATGACGAAAAAAGAGTTGTCATTAGAGCAAGGTGAAGAGTTACTCAAAGTATTAAAAGTGCGTTTTGAGAAAAATATGAACCGCCATAAAGGCTTTGAATGGGGTGAAATACAAGCAAGATTGGCTGAAAATCCTGAAAAACTGTGGTCACTCAATGAAATGGAAAAAACTGAAGGTGAACCTGATGTTGTTGGTTTTGATGAAGAGAAATATGAATATATTTTTATGGATTGTTCAGCAGAAAGCCCTAAAGGTCGTAGAAGTGTTTGTTATGACCAAGAAGCACTAGAGTCAAGAAAGAAACATAAACCTGAAAATAGTGCAATTAATATGGCGACTTATATGGGGATTGAACTTTTAACTGAAGAGCAATATCGAGAGTTGCAGAAGCTTGGAAATTTTGATATAAAAACTTCAAGTTGGGTGCAAACGCCTACTGATATTAGAGAACTCGGTGGGGCACTTTTTTGTGATTTTCGCTTCGGTCACGTCTTTGTGTATCATAATGGAGCGGACTCTTACTATGCTGTTAGAGGATTTCGTGGATCACTTAGGATATAATCTATTGGGTATATGGAAGAGGGAAAGATCAGTAGAGATACTGGTCTTTTTTTAAAAAAATTCTAAAAATATATTGGGATTTACTTAAATACCTATTATAATAAAAGTTGTAAGTACAAGATTCGTTTTGTTCAGAAGAATCTTGTAAGTACATGTTATGTTAGTTTTCTCTATTATTATATTAAAAATTCATACATTAGATTTAACTTCAGCAAAGGAGAGTATCCATGACAAAAATTAAAAATAGACTCATTGCTCATTATCGTTTTAATGATGCAGAAAATATCGGAAAAGATCTCTCAGGTCTTGGGAATGATGCAGTACTAGAAGGAACATCAAAACCAATAATAGAATCCGTAGGTGGGAGATTAGCAATAACGCTTGCAGGAGGAGAAAATGGCTCTTCTTATATGAAACTTCCGGCAGGTTTTCTAAGGGATATAAATGATGCTACAGGAATTACAGTTTCTACCTGGGTTTACTTAAAAAAAGGAACAAATGTATGGGAGAGGCTTTTCGATTTTGGTAAAAATGCATCTGGACCATACCTTTTCTTATCACGAAATTTACGCGGTGTTTGTTTTTCAGACGGAGATCTCGTGGCTGATGCCGGGAGAACTTACGCTTCTGGAGAATGGATACATGTGGCAATGTCGGTAAAAGGAACAGAAGGCGGAACATTGAGTAGCGCTGGACCTGTTATATACGTAAACGGTGAAGTAGCTGCGGATGGAACGATCAGTCAAACTTCGAGTGGTACATATAAAAAATTACGGAACTGGTTCGAAACGTTCTCAGATCCAACAGGCTACGGCAATAATTTTATTGGACGTTCACAGCATGAAGTGGACCCAGATTTTAATGGTTCTTTAACAGATTTTCGCGTTTATAAAGCCGGTTTAACGCAAGATGAAGTCATTGAAGTTATGTGTGAATCTCTTACTGATGGTGAAATCGTTCAACTTGCAAAAGACAAATATTTATCTTTTCCTATCACAGTTGTTACAAAGGACGTTTCTTTACCATCATCACTTATGGGTGGGAAAGTTTCTGTATCTTGGAACTCAAGTAATCAAGCTGTCTTATCAAATGAAGGTGTAGTAGGGGACGTTACCATTCCAAAAGGTGTGACATTAACAGCCATTTTAAACAAAGGAGATGACACGACTGAAAAAGCTTTTTCTGTATCAGTACTTCCTAAAGGGGTTCCTTCACACCATCTAACCATTGACGGAAGCCAAGATGTGATAGATATTAGCAAAACATTATATGGATTGTTTTATGAAGATATCAACAATGCAGCTGATGGTGGTATTTATGCCGAGCTTATTCAAAATCGCTCATTCGAGTCATTTGTATTTGATACCTATTCACATGCTTCTGGTGAGTGTGGCTGCTCTTCAGGTAGAAACCATGAACCATTGCATGCTTGGTTTGGTGATATTGAAAACGTAATCGTTAACAATACGGGAGGTTTAAACGAATTCTTTGGGATTACCGACCAAGATGTGAACTCTCATTATATAACCGTACCGAATGGTAGCACGATAACTAACAGAGGATTTACTGATTCTAACAATCATTGTGCTATGTTTATTAGAAAAGAGAATTTATACGATTTTACGATCTGGGCTAAATCTGAACATGGAGGATCCATTACACTGCAGCTACAAAATCAGGATGGTGATGAGATTAGTGATAGTATAACAGTCCAAATAGAAAGCGGTAACAATTGGAAGAAATACGGTGTTGAATCCAAAATTTCATTAACTGGTAGCAAAACAGTACTAGGTCAGCTTGCTTTAACTTTTTATGGTGAGATTTCCATCGATATGGTTTCCTTAATGCCTAGAGATGTGTGGGGAGCTGGTGAGGAAGAACGATCAACTACAGCTCATACAAATTATAAGGGAAATCCAAATTATCGATTAAGAAAAGATTTAGTGAATGCTCTAGTAGACTTACATCCTACATTTCTACGTTTTCCTGGTGGCTGTATATCTGAAGGCTCCTATATTTGGGATAATGTATATGAATGGAAAGATTCTGTAGGCGATATTGAGTTACGGAAAGAGAACTTTAATGTATGGGGTTATATGATGACGATGGGGTTAGGATATATGGAATATTTCCAATTAGCTGAAGACCTTAATGCAACTCCATTACCTGTTATGGCTTGTGGTGTACTTTGTCAGGCACGTTCAGATTATGTCCATCCTGCTGGTGGAGAGCTTAGAGATACGTTTGTTAAAAGTTTTACAGATTTAATTGATTTTGCAATCAATACTGATTTTGAACAGAACGAATGGGCAGCTTTACGTAAAAGTATGGGTCATGCAGCACCGTTTGATCTTCATTATTTAGGTGTTGGAAATGAGAACTGGGGTACGGAGTTTTTTGCGAACTTTGAATACTTTAAAGCGGCTATTGATGAATATATGGACAAGCATTATCCTGGCTATGAATTGCATATTCTCTCAACAGTCGGGGCACAAGCAGATGATGATGCTTATCAAGACGGTTGGAAGTTTCTAAGTGGAAATTTATCCGGATCTGCAACCGTGAATTTCACAGACGGTAAGACGGTAACAGAAGAAAAAGTTACTTGGTATGAAAAACAACCGAACTATATGGACACAATAGCTGACGAACATTATTACCGTTCTAATGAGTACCTGTTAAACAATGCAGATCGATACAATTATTATTACAGAGCTTATCAGCCGGACGGAAATCTTGATGAAAGAGAGACCTCGAAGGTATTTGTTGGCGAATTTGCTTCAACAGATAAAAATACATTAGCAGGAGCGATTGCTGAAGCAGCGATAATGACTGGGTTTGAAAAGAATTCAGATGTGGTAAGATTAGCTGCCTATGCACCGTTATTTAACAAAGTGTTAACAGACGGAACATATCGCTGGACACCAGATTTGATTTGGTTTGACGATGAAAGTGTTTGGTACACGCCGAACTATTATGTTCAGCATCTGTTTGCCAAATATCTTGGTGATAAATTGCTTGGTACTTTGTTTTCGTCTTACCAAAATGGACGTCTAACAGAGCTCACTCCACGTGGAGGTATTGAAATTGCGGCAGGTAATGCTGAAGTCCATGTGAAGAGTGTAAGAGTGATAGATAATAAGAGTGAAAAAATACTTCTCGATCATGACTTCACAAAAGACTTGAATGCCGCATGGGAAATCATTCCTGGTTCAGTTGGTTACAAAATTGACCGAGAAAAAGGGTTGGTTTTACAGGCTCAAAATGGTGGATTAAACGGGTTATATATCATAAACGAAAGTTGGACCAACTATAGAGTTGAAGTGAATGCAACAAAAGCTGGTGGTTCCGACGGTTTTTATGTAGGGGTAGGTCTTACAGATATTTCTCCTGAGAAAAAGAATGTTCTAGAATATGCTATAGGTTATAACGGAAATGCTACTGGTGTGAAAGTTTATAAAGAAGGCGTTCAAGGGTATATGCTAGGTGACTATTCATCAAGTACAGCAGCTGGTAATTTGCGATCAAGCTGCTATGAAGAGCTGACAGATCATACTCCATACACTATTACCGTTCAATATGGAGGTGAAACAGGGGACCGACTTATCTGCTCATACACAGATGGCACGTTTACAAGTAAGGTGCTAGATTATAAGTTAGAGGCTTATAACAGTGATATTTTCAATTCGGTTACAAAAGATGACCAACATGTTTATGTTAAATTAGTAAATGCCGATCCATTTGAAAAAACAACGAAGATTTCATTGAAGGACATCCATGTAGCGGCTGATGGAAAAATGGTAACAGTGACAGGAGATGAATCTCTTGTTCACACACCAAATGTTAACAAAAAGAACGCTGAGAAGGTTGTGCCATTTGAATCAACCATTAAAATTGATAACCACTCTACCGTTGTTACGTTAGCAGCAAATTCAGTTAATATCATTGTATTAGATAAACTATAAACAGTATCAGAGGATATGATGTTCCACCTAAGAGCATCTATCCTCTTTTTTGTTCAAAAAAAGAGAGGAACAATCCTCTCTTCTAATCAATTGTTATCTGCCAACTTCGGCATAGCCTTCATCGCTTCTTTGCTTTCAATAATATCATCTGCTTGCTTCGCTCTCTTAATGAAGAATGCTAAGAAAAGGGCAAGTGCAGCAATAAATACGGAAATATAGAAAGCAAAGTTAATACCGTCTAATGTTGATTGCATCATAATTTGTTGTTTCATTTGGGCAATTTGCTCAGCTGTTGGCTGTGTCGTCATGCTACTAGCATTTTTGGTTGCTTCTTCAGCTAGCTCTTGACCTCTTGTTTCAGCACGATTTGACATGGCTGTAACAAGGAGTGCTGTCCCAATTGCACCTGAGACTTGTTGAAGTGTATTGTTCATCGCAGTTCCATGTGGGTAATACTTTGCAGGTAATTGATTTAAACCATTAGTTGATACTGGCATCATAACCATAGACATACCGAACATACGAACTGTGTAAAGAATGACTAAATTTGTGTATGTTGTTTCTAGTGTTAACTGACTAAAGAAGTAGCTTGTTATGACAGTAATAGTTAAGCCGATAATGGCTAAAACACGACCGCCATATTTATCAAAAAGTCTTCCGTTAATAGGTGACATCACTGCCATCATAATGGCACCTGGCAATAACATTAATCCAGCATCAAATGGTGTGATACCACGTAAGTTTTGTGTATAAATTGGCAATAAAAGCATCCCAGAAAACATGGCCATTGTTACAACCATTGAAATGGATACAGACAGTGCATACATTGGGTATTTGAATATTTTAAAGTTCAACATCGGCTTTTCTTGTCTAATTTGTCTTAAGATAAACCATGCTAAGCCAATCACTCCAGCTGCGATTGTTCCATAAACATATGGACTGTCCCAGCCTTTGTTTCCTGCAGAGCTAAATCCGTAAAGTAATCCCCCGAACCCTACGCTTGAGAGGACCACAGAAAAATAATCCAACGTAATATTTACTGTTTGCTTTTTGTCTTTAATTAAAAATATACCTAATAAAAACACGATTACTGCAATTGGAGTAACAAAGTGGAATAACATTCTCCAATTATAATGTTCTACAAGCCAGCCTGATAATGTTGGTCCAATTGCTGGAGCTCCCATTAAGATCAGTCCGAATACTCCCATTGCTGCTCCTCGTTTTTCAACAGGGAAGCTTACTAACATGACATTCATTAATAGTGGCATTAAAATGGCCGAGCCTGATGCTTGCGTCATTCTCCCTATTAATAAGATTGAAAATTCATGAGCAACCCCAGCTAAAATTGTTCCAGTTAAAAATAAGCCTAGCGCTGCAATAAAGAGCTTTCGCACGGAATATTTTTGAATTAAAAAAGCTGTTGTTGGAATTAAAATTCCATTTACTAGCATATAACCAGTTGTTAGCCATTGAACAGTTGAAGCCTCAACCTTTAAATCGTTCATAATCGATGGCAGGGCAATATTCAATAGTGTATTATTTAAAAACGCTATGAATGCAGCAACCATTAATACAGCTAATAGGCCATATGGTGGTCGTTGTTCTTGTTGTTTATTTACTGTTTGTTCCATACTTTCCTCTCCTATACAATCAGTATAAATAGTTGAACCGTTTGTTCACATAGACTATATCTTATTACATCTAATCTATTTTTGTCTACAAAAATGTTTTTATGAGTTTGTGTAAACGCAATAATTAAGATAGGATAAAAAAGATGTAATTATTTTTGTTTTCTAAAAGGTGATAAAATGAATGAACGAAAAATACGGGTGATTAAAAAAGCGCATCAATTATTTATTGAAAAAGGATTTCAAGCAACATCCATACAAGATATTTTAGATTTCAGCAATATTTCTAAAGGAACATTCTATAATTATTTTTCTTCCAAAAACGAATTGTTAATTGCGATTTTTTCATCTATTTATAAAAAAATTGAAGAAGAGAGAAGCTCCTTATTAATTGGAAAAGACCCAGCAGATCTTGAAATCTTTATCGATCAAGTAAAGCTTCATATGGAAATAAACCGAAAAAATAATCTCTTCAAACTCCTTGAGGAAGTTACGTTCATTAAGGATGAGGAATTAAACCAAGCAATTAAAAAGGGACAATGGCTAACGATAAGATGGACGTACAAGAGGTTTATCGAGTTATATGGGAAAGAAAAACAACCTTATCTATGGGATTGTGCAATTATGTTTTTGGGGATACTTCAACAAAACATGAGGTATTATTCATTAGCCTATGAATCAAACCGTGATTATGATTTTGTTGTAAGGTACAGTGTTAAGAGAATGAAATCAATAGTAGATGAAGTATATGAAAAGAAAGAGCAACTATTTAAGCCTGAACTAGTTGAAAGGCTAATAGGAGATAAAAATAACAGTAAATATTCACAAGAATTACTAATCCAAACTATTTCAGACTTGAAGAAAATAATCCAAGTGGAAGAAAACCATAATAAATACACCGAGCTTCTCGAATTCATACAAGAGGAATTAACAGAAGCAAAACATCCAAGACAACACCTAATCGCAATCTCTCTCGATAACATAAAGGCAAACGAACAAATTGCACAAACAGAAGAACTCCAAACACTAGAAAAGTTTATAAAAGGGACATAGGGACAGGTGAACTGTCCCGTTTTTAATCGAATTTCAAAGCCTAATAATCCCTATGCTACATTCAATTGAATACTTATTTGCTTTTAATTACTTTTTATATATCTTAAATTGGTTTTAATAAGTTTGAGAGGTTACTATTTTCATAAAATATATAAAATTATGGGGGAAAATAGTGAAAGGCTGTAAGAACGTTGTTACTCCGAGATTTTTATTTAGGTTTATTTTTTATATAGAGTAAAAGTTTATTATTGTAAAATTAAGTAGTGAAAGCGCGTTCAAATTAAGTTTCAGAAAATTAAAACTGTTTGTTGACACCTATGATTTATGGAGGTAGAATAAAAACAATTAATAAACGCGTGTTCACGAGAGAAGGGAAAGACATTGAAAAGAAACAATAAAATAAACAGCACACAAATTGCTCAACTTGCAGGTGTTTCCAGAAGTACTGTAAGTAGAGTCATAAACAATTACAAAAGTGTTCCACCAGAAACAAAGGAAAAAGTAATGAAAGTCATTAAAGAATATAATTACTTCCCAGATATGTCTGCGCAAGTTCTTGCAGGCAAAAACATGAGGAATATTGGATTATTTATTATTGATAAAGGCAGTGTTTCGAGTGATCCAACAAGCAATACTCTAATTACTAGTGTGATAGAAGAAGCATCGTCTCATGATTATTATGTATTAACCAATATAATACAAGACTGCAAATCTCCCAAAAATATCGAACGAATCAAAACCGTTTTTTATCAAAATCGAATTGATGCGGGTATTTTTATGGGTGCTGATAATCATGAACCTTTCATTGAAGAACTGATTGCAGAAGGGTTTATTATCGGAATTGTTGATCAAGATTTACCAGGCCGTAATGAACCAAATCGTATTGTTTATAGCTTTGATAATGAAAGTGGTGCTATGAAAGCAGTCGACTACTTAGTTAGTTTGAATCATCAGAAGATTGGCATTATCAATGGTGATATTAAAAGGCACGCCGGATTAGCCCGATATGAAGGCTATCTTAAAGCGATGAAGCAACATGGTTTACCGATTAGAAAAGAATGGATTTTACAATCTGACTTCAGCAGTACAAGTGGCTATACAACAATGAAAAATTTCTTAAACACAAATCCTGAATTGCCGTCTGCGTTTTTTGCAGCAAATGATAGCATTGCATTCGGGGCCATTCGAGCTCTTAACGAAAAAAAGATCCAAGTACCATCAGATGTATCCATTATTGGTATTGATGATCACGTGTTAAGTCAGTTATATCATCCTCCATTAACAACGTTTAAAGCAGATTTTACTGGAATGATGCAAAGACTTACTCAAGATGTAATCACCACAATTGAACAAGATAATAAAGAGGGGATTAAAGTGGTAATGGGTTCTGAGTTGATTGAAAGAGAGTCATGCATTACTCTTTAATCTGCATCCTTGCTAATAAATGTATGCGTTTACTTTTTAATTAGCAAGGACTCTATCTTTGTATACAGTAATCTCTACACCCAAAAATAAACGCGTGTTTACAAAAACTTTAAAGGGGGTGTTTACTGGGGAAACATAATTTTCTTGTAAACAATGTCACTTTTGTAATGTCTGGGGGAAATTTTTTCATAAAATAGGGGGTTTAGTCATGAAGAAAATCGTCTCAATGAGTTTTATTTCGTTCCTTGTCTTTATTTTAGTCCTTTCAGGTTGTTCGAGTTCAGATTCTTCCTCTTCATCAACATCTAACGAAAACTCCAAAGAATTTACATACTGGTATCCGTGGGGAGGAGATTCTGAAAAATGGGATAAAGATCGAATAGCAGCATATGAAGCAGAAGAAGGAGCAAAGGTGAATGCTGTATATGTTCCAGACGGTATAACAAATGGAAAGCTGTTATCGGCGATATCTGGAGGAAATCCACCGGACTTAGTATTAGGAGATGGAAATGACTATCAACTTGCTTATAGTCTAGCAGCTCAAGGTGCTTTAGAACCACTGGATGATTATTTAAAGGAAGCAGGTTTTGATGAAAATAGTGTTTTAGATGGATTCAAAGATTTAATGAAATCATCTGATGGAAAAACATATATTCTTCCACAAGACTCCAATGTAAACTTACTCTACTATAATGTTGACATGTTTGAGGCAGCAGGACTAGATCCAGATAACCCACCAAAGACAATTGAAGAGCTTGATAAGGCTGCTGAAGCTTTGACGAAAGTAAAAGATGATGGAAGTTTCGAGACGTTAGGGTTTATTCCTTGGATTGATGCAGGTGAAGATCCGTACACATGGCCATGGGCGTTTGGTGCGACTATGTATGACACAGACGCGAAAAAGGTCACATTGAATGAGCAACCTATGGTTGAGGCATTTACATGGATGGACACTTATGCGAAGAAATATGATCCAGAGAAAATTAAATCATTCACTTCAGGATTTGGTGGGGCATTTTCTCCAGACCATCCATTCATGAAAGGAAAAGTAGCCATGACTGTGAATGGAAACTGGTTTGCAAATGCGTTGAAAATTTATTCTCCAGATACCAAATATAAAGTAGCACCAATTCCTAGCCCGCCAGATGGAAGAAAAGATGCTAGTGTGTTTGGAACAAACGTCTTTTTTGTGCCAAAAGGAGCAAAAAATCCACAAGCCGCTATTAACTTTGCTTTATATGGAAACCAAGACAAAGTCTTAGCGGATAACATTAATATTTGGCGATCCATTTCCATATGGAAAGAAAAATCAGATGCGATTGAATGGGAAAATGATCCAGTATATGATACCGTTCTAAAGGTTGCTGCATCCCCAGATTCAGGGCATCCTGCTCTCACATCAGTAGCAAGTGAAATGGGTGATGAACTAACTAGTATACGAGATGGTGTGATCTATAATCATGATGATCCTGCACAGCTTCTTCAAAAGGCTCAGGATAAATTACAAGAAACTTTAGAGAAAAAGTAAAGTAGAGCAACCGGATTTTGCTAACTAACTAAAATCCGGTGCTTTTTTAAAAACGGTAAGGAGGGAGACATTGAATTATGACACTTCCAGCGGCTGAAACAAATCATCAACGTGACGTTCACCCTAATCAACAGCAAGCAACCACACTAAGGAAAATGAATAAAAAGCTTAATAAGTTAGCAGTATACTTGATTTTGATTCTATTTTCGTTAGCGTTTATTGTACCATTTGTTTGGCTCATATCAGGCTCATTGAAAAGCAGTACGGAACTTTTTGCCGATCCCCCCATTTGGATTCCTGAGGTTCTAAATTGGTCAAATTATACTGAGGCTTTCACCGCATTCCCATTCTTTTTATATCTAAAGAATACACTCATCATTGTCTTTTTTACATGTATAGGTGCAGTTCTTTCTAATTCTCTCATTGCCTATGGTTTTTCAAGAATTGATTGGAAATATCGTGATGGCATTTTCATCGTCGTTTTAGCAACATTGATGCTTCCTTTTCAAGTTATCATGATTCCTTTATTCCTCTTATTCAAAGAAATTGGTTGGATTGGCACTTACTATCCATTAATTGTTCCACACTTTTTTGGAAACGCATTCTTTATTTTTCTATTACGACAGTTTTTCAAAGGCATACCAAAAGAATTATCTGAAGCTGCTAAAATGGATGGCGCAAATGAGTTTATCGTCTTCTGGAAAGTCATTTTACCACTATCAAAGCCGATTCTAGCAACAGTCGTGATCTTTCAATTTATTGAAGCGTGGCGAGATTTCCTTGGACCGTTAATTTTCTTAAGTGACAATAGCCACTACACATTATCATTAGGTGTTCAGCAAATTATGTCACAAAATGATCCACGATGGGGCTTACTTATGGCCATCGGTGTGGCTATGACTCTACCAATTATTATTATCTTTTTCTTCCTACAACGTTATTTTATTGAGGGAATTACATTTACAGGGTCAAAAGGGTAGAGGAAGGTTCCTGTTTAAAAGGGAAACGTCCGGAGGCAGGCGCAGTCCCGTGACCGTGGGTAATTTTAATTAGTAAACTCTATCAAAAAACAGGAGGTGTTATTTTATGAACTCACAAAAACGAAATATGAGAAATGGTTTGCTATTCATTTCTCCATGGATTATCGGTTTTCTCTGTTTTACAGCTTATCCCATGTTTAGTTCTCTCTACTATTCGATGACAGAGTATAACTTAATCTCTGACCCATCATTTGTAGGGTTCAACAATTATAAGCAGCTTCTATTTGAAGATGATTTGTTTATAACCGTTCTAGGAAACACCATGTATATGATTTTTGTGGGATTAACACTTACAACTGTCGTGACAATCTTTATTGCGATTCTATTAAACACAAAGGATATTAAAGGAATTTCATTTTTTAGAGTTGTCTTCTTCATTCCAACGCTTGTTCCATTTGTTGTTCTGGCTATTCTGTGGATTTGGGTGCTACAACCAGATTCTGGTGTGGTTAACTCGATTCTTGGTCTTGTCGGGATCGATGGGCCCGGATGGTTTTCAAGTCCAACATGGGCAAAGCCAGGGTTTATTATTATGGCGATTTGGATGTCTGGAAACATGATTTTGATTTACTTGGCTGCACTTGGCGATATTCCGAAATCGTTGTATGAAGCAGCTTCAATAGATGGGGCAAATGTTTTTCAAAAAGTGTTTCATATTACGTTACCGGGTTTACGACCAGCGATTTTGTTTAATTCGATAACAGGGATGATCGCCGTTTTTCAATCATTTGCAGAAGCGTTCATTATCACAGATGGAGGACCTGATAACTCAACGCTATTTTATTCTCTCTATCTGTACCGAAACGCATTTCAGTATTTCAATATGGGCTATGCTTCAGCACAGGCCTGGATTTTGTTAATTATCGCCTTGCTGATGACAATGACGTTTTTCAAACTATCAAAAAGATGGGGATTTGAAGATTAATGTGAATGACAATGGTATATTCCATTGTTCATATAAATGACTTTCAAAAGGAGAGAAAAAAGATGTCAAATAAAACTCAATCTCAAAATGGTGTGTTAGGTACAAATGTAATCGCTCAAATTGGTATTTTAGTTCATGATATTGAAACCGTTTCACAAGCTTATGCTGATTTCTTTCGAGTTGAAAAGCCGCAATGGAATTGGACGGATTCATTGGATAAGGCTCAAACAGAATTTGAAGGAGCGTTTTCTGAAGCACGTTCAAAGCTTGCATTTTTTGATATGGGATCTCTTCAGTTAGAATTAATTGAACCGGATGAACATCCGAGCACATGGAGAAATCACCTGAATGAACATGGAGAAGGACCACATCATATTGCGTTTGTGATCGATGGAATGAAAGAAAAAGTAGCCGTAATGGAAGGGCAAAATATGCCTTTAGTACAAAAAGGGGAATACACTGGTGGACGCTATGCCTATATGGACACGTTCAAAGATTTAAAGATTATGTTTGAGCTACTTGAAAATGACAAATAGGGGGATGCAGTTTTGAATAAAATAGAAAACAACAATTTGATAAAAATTGGTTTAGTCGTGGACGACATTCATGCTGCTGCAAAAAACTTTTCTAAACTATTCGGTGTTGAAATGCCAGAGATTATGCTACCACCTGAAGAGTACACTCCTGACCCAACAGGTGAAACGTACACGGTTTTCCGGGGGGAACATGTTCCAGCCCGAGTGAAATTAGCAAACCTTCAAATGGGCCCTGTTACAGTCGAGCTTTTAGAGCCACTGGACGAAGCAAGTCCTTATACAGAGTTTAAGCAAAAACATGGGCAAGGTGTTCAGTTTATTACGTTTACGGTTAATGGATTTGAAGAGCATATTAATTTTGTAGAAGAAAAGGGTGTTCCTTTAGTACATAAAGGAGAATATGGAGTTGGGCGTTATTGCTTCTTCGACTCGGTTCCACAGCTTGGTGTTATGTTAGGTCTGCAAGAACTAGGACGAAAATCAGGAACAAATTAAGGAGGCTTTTATGAATTTATTCATTACAGGTGCTAACCGTGGGCTAGGTTTGGCACTTACGACAGAAGCGGTAAAGAGGGGACACACTGTTTTTGCAGGTGTAAGAATTCCGCAGAAACATAGTGATGCCCTAAATCATCTAAGCTCTCTTTTTCCAAATAAAGTTCAGCTGGTACAACTTGATGTAGCCTATGAATCAACCTGTCAAGCAGCAGCGGAAAAGCTGAGAGCAGATCACATCTCGCTTGATGTGATCGTTAACAATGCAGGAATTTTAGATGAGCGTTCAAAAACGATTGAAGAAATTGATTTGAATAAGGTGGAACAGACCTTTAATATTAATCTTTATGGACCGATGCGAGTAATTAAGCATTTCCTGCCACTTCTCCACAAAGGACCAGATTCAACGATCATTAACATCTCATCTGAGGCGGGAAGTTTTCAAAATGCCTATGGTGGAGATTATCCATATGCACTTTCGAAAGGCGCATTAAACATGTTTTCCGAGCAGCTTAGAAAATACCTGAAAAATGATGGAGTTTCTGTTTATGCGGTCCATCCTGGGTGGATCAAAACAGATATGGGTGGAGAAAAAGCTCCGGGTACACCGGAAGAATCGGCTCATGGTATTATGGATATTATTGAAAGAAAAACGAAAATCATTCATAACTCTTCTTTTATTAACATTAAAGGAGAGGCAATGCCACAATAAAAGATTGACCCTCAAACACTGTTTGGGGGTCAAAAAATGATGATGGGAGGAATTAGGATGAAAAGAATTGTTGCCCTTTTAGGAGATTATTATCATCCAAAGGATAGGAGTAAAGCTTCTTTAAACAAGGCGTTAACGTTATTAGAAACAATAGAATGTAAGGTCATTCATACGGATGAGATCCTAGAAGAACTATCAAAAAAACCTGACGCTGTGATTTTATTTAAAGAAGATCGCCTTAATCCAACCGACGAAAACGTAGAAACTTGGATGACTGAGGAATTAGCTGAAGCCATTGTTCAATATGTCAACCAAGGAGGCGGTTGGTTAGCGTGGCACTCAGGACTTGCCTCATATTCAATCGAAAGCAGCTACACAAAAATGCTAAGAGGCCATTTTGAATACCATCCTGTTGAACATGCTCAAGTAAAATATACGAGTTTAGAAGGAAAAGAGTTATTTGGTTCTGTTACATTTGAAATTTTAGATGAACATTATTTTGTGAAAGTAGATGAAGAACATACAAATGTCTTTTTAAAGTCGAAATCAGTAGATGGACACTCAATAGGAGGCTGGTCACATGATTTTGGTGAAGGGCGGGTATGCTGTCTGACACCAGCTCATAACGAAGAAGGATTGGTACACGAAGACTTTATTCAAGTTCTTGCCAATACGATTAAATGGGTAAGTGGGACTTAGGGACAGGTGAACTGTCCCGTTTTTATTGAAATGAAATGACGAGCATCATTTAATTCTCTTCCAGCTTCCTCTGTTGCCAATACCTTTGAAATCTTTTGTAATGGTGATTTAAAGATTTCTATTATAGCTTATCAAAACACATCTCTATAAATAGATGTGTTTTTTTCGTTTTGACACACATATTAGAAATTGCTAATATATTGTTAATCAAACATATTAGAAATTTTTAATATGATGGGGGTGTCAAAATTGTCGAAAGAAATGAATCTTGATACAAAAGTGAAGTTTTTACAGGGTTTTGCCCATAAAATCAGAATTCAAATTCTTGAGTGCATTAAAGATGAGGAAAAAACGGTATCACAAATCGTAACGGATTTAGAAGGTAATCAATCAAATATTTCTCAGCATTTGGCGTGTTTAAAAGGCTGTGGGTTAATTGTTGGAAGACAAGAAGGAAAGTATATTTTTTATAGTATAAGCAACCAGCAAGTAAGAGATTTATTAAAAATGTTCGATAACGTTCTAGAAACCGTACAAAATGACGTTGCTTGTTGTGAAAACCATATCGTTTAGGGCGTGAGAGAAATGTCAGACAAATGTTGTAGTTCCAAAGAGAAAGATAGAGTAGAAGATAGAGAATCTACAAGTTGTTGCAGTGGAGATTCCAAGGTGGAGGAAACAACAAGCTGCTGTAGTAGTAACACAAAAGTCGTAGAAAACACCACTAGTTGTTGCAGCAGTAATAAGGAAGGCAGTACAAATCAAAACACTATTATAAAAGGGGAAAAAGCTGAATACCGTATTTACGGTATGGATTGCCCATCATGTGGTTTAACGATTGAAAAAGGTTTAAGAGGCTTAAAAGACATTCAAGAGGCAAAGGTCAATTACAATACAGCAAAGCTGACAGTCGTTGGAATGAATCACTCTGCTTTTGACAAAATTGAAAGTGAAGTGAGAAAGCTAGGATTCACAGTCGAACCGTTAAAGCAGAACAAAAATCTTCGAATATATAACGTCGAGGGCATGGACTGTGGAAGCTGTGCTAAAAGTATTGAAAAACATCTTAACACAATTGCTAGTGTGAAAGATGTGAGTGTTAACTTTTCGACGGGAAAAATGAAGGTTGAGCACGAAAACAGTGTAGATGATATTATTTCTGAGGTTTCTAAAATTGGCTTTAAGGCATCCCTTAATTCTAATGATCGTCAATCTAATCAAACACCTCAAAAGAAAGAAGGATATGGGTACATTACCCTTTCTGGGATATTAATCTTACTCGGTTTTATTGGATCTTTCACGGGTATTTCAGGTCTAATGGCCACAATCTTATATGCTGCAGCGATGTTTATAAGTGGCTATAAACCTGTTAAAAGCGCGTTTTATTCGATTAAAAGTCGTTCTTTAGACATGAACGTATTAATGTCTGCTGCAGCAATTGGAGCGGCACTTATTGGTGAGTGGCTAGAAGGAGCAACTGTTGTTTGGTTGTTTGCTTTAGGAACCACTCTACAAAATATGTCGATTGAGAAAACAAGAAATTCGATTCGTAACTTGATGGATTTGGCACCTTCTGAAGCTTGGATTAAAGTAGGATCAGAGTTAAAGAAAAAGCCAGTAGAAGAAATATCGGTTGGAGATATTCTTGTTATAAAACCTGGTGAGAAAATTCCGTTGGATGGAAAAATTATCAAAGGTGAGTCCAGTATCAATCAGGCGCCTATTACGGGCGAATCAATTCCAGTTGATAAAGAAACAGGAGACACCGTTTATGCAGGTACAATAAATGAAAATGGATCACTTGAAGTAAGTGTAACCAAGTTAGAAGAAGACACAACAATCGCGAAAATTATTCATTTGGTAGAGGAAGCACAAGAACAAAAAGCTCCTACACAAGCGTTTGTGGATAAATTTGCAAATATTTATACACCAATTGTCTTTCTATTAGCATTAGTTATTATGGTGCTTCCTCCTTTATTTGGTTTTGGAACCTACGGCGAATGGTTTTACAAAGGCCTTGAGATATTAGTTGTAGCTTGTCCTTGTGCACTGGTCATTTCAACGCCTGTTGCGATTGTTTCAGCCATTGGTAATGCGGCTAAAAACGGGATTCTTATTAAGGGCGGAACATTTTTAGAAAGAGCAGGTAGTATTACAGCGATCGCCTTTGATAAAACAGGAACATTGACTGAAGGAAAGCCAAAAGTTTCAAACATTAAATCGTTTACTACCTCAGAAGAAGAATTATTATCTATTGCGTTAACATTAGAAAACTATTCAACACATCCGATTGCAAAAACAATTGTTGAATACACAACTAACAAAGGAATTCAGCCTAAAGAAGCAGAAGCGTTTAAAAGCATCGTCGGCAAAGGTGTTCAAGCAACTATTAACAATGAGATATTCTACGCGGGTAATGCTAGGCTTTTTGAGGAACTAAATATTCCATTAAATACAGTTTTTTCTGAAGTGAGGGATATTCAAAGCAAAGGAAAAACAGTAGTAATCATTGGTACACAGCACGAAATTCTAGGAGTTATTTCGGTTGCTGATACAATTCGAACTACCACTGTGAATGCATTAAATGGATTAAAGCAAGTAGGAGTTAAAGAAGTTGTCATGCTTACCGGTGATCATGAAGGGACAGCGAAAATGATTTCTAAAGAAGCTAGTGTTAGCCGTTATTTTGCTGAGCTATTACCTGAAGATAAAGTAAATGCAATTAAGCAGTTACAAAAAGAAGGTCATAAGGTAGCCATGGTAGGAGATGGCATTAATGATGCACCAGCACTTGCAACTGCAGATTTAGGAATTGCTATGGGCGGAGCAGGCACAGATACTGCGATGGAAACAGCAGATATAGTGTTAATGGCAGATAATCTTGAAAAGCTTCCACACACAATTCACTTAAGTAGAAAAGCATTGGCCATTATCAAACAAAATATTTGGTTTTCGATTATAATAAAAGTCGTTGCTTTAGTCTTAATTTTTCCAGGTTATCTAACACTTTGGTTAGCTGTATTAAGTGATACTGGAGCCGCAATTATCGTTATTTTAAATGCTTTACGTCTCTTAAAGGTTAAATAAAAATGGTAAACTTACAAAAAAGCACATTTCTTGTGGGATGTGCTTTTTACTTATTCAATTAAATTTCATGGTTTATACCGTTAAAGAATTAAGTAAGGAGTGTTAAAAATGATTAGTGCACTATTGCTGTTTATTCTAGCAGGAATTGCTGAAATTGGTGGAGGGTATTTAATCTGGTTGTGGTTAAGAGAAGGAAAGCCTTTCTACTGGGGAGTAGGTGGAGGGATAGCTTTGGCTTTATACGGTGTTATTGCAACTTTTCAATCCTTCCCATCATTTGGAAGAGTGTATGCAGCGTATGGAGGTGTGTTTGTGATTCTGTCTGTCCTATGGGGATGGGGAATTGATAAAAAAACACCTGATGTCTATGATTGGGTTGGTGCGGGGATATGTTTAATAGGAGTTTCCGTGATGTTACTTGCACCTCGTCATTAATATTGATGTATTCAGATAGTCTCCCTCAAAAGTAGGTGACTCTTTAACATAAATTCAAATAAGAGCATTCCTTGTACTTAGGATGCTCTATCCTTTTGCTTGAATTTAATTTGTATAGTAATACTTATTTGAACCTACCTGAAAAATTCCGTCAAACAAATCATTGTAATAAATCCAAAAATAAAGGTAATAGTTGACGCTCTTTCATTACCATCTCCATGACTTTCTGGAATTAATTCCTTGTAAACTACAAATAACATAGAACCTGCCGCAAACGCTAATCCATATGGTACAACAGGTTGAAAGAATTCACCAAATAAATAACCGAACATTCCCGCAAATAATTCTATTAATCCGGTCACAGCAGAAAACAAAATAGCTTTCATGCGATTTATACCTTGTGTAACCAAGAATAAAGCTACTAAAAAACCTTCTGGAATGTTTTGTAAACCTATTGCAAAGGCAACTAAAGATCCTACCTCAACATTACTACTTACATTAGATATTCCAACAGATAATCCTTCTGGGAAATTATGAATCGACATAGCGATCATAAATAATAACACATGAGCTTGTCCTACGGGATGTTTAGAGTGGTCTAAATCCGTGTGAGGAATTACACTTTCTATTAAAGTAAGAACAAAGGTACCTATTAAGATACCAATAACTAAAGTCGTAATATCTGAGAGCTTTATAGCAGATGGAATTAACCCATATGATGAAGCCGCAACCATGATCCCAGCCGTAAAAGCTAATGTCACATCTTTTCCTTTATGTGAGATGTTTTTAATAAACAAAACTGGAAGAGCTCCAATGCTTGTACAAATGGAAGAAACAACGATAGGCAAAAGGGACATAGATCATCCTCCGATATGGTAATTGCTATATATTATGACTGCACCTAGAGGAAAATGTTATTTATTGTAAATTAGATTACGATTAGGTTTTGGTTCCCAGTTTTTTTTTAAAAAAAGGTTGCCCGCTCGGTAAAAAATTTATTGAAGGCGAGGGTAAATTTAATCATTTTTAGACCTATAGTATTTTAAATTGGTAGTAGAAACTTAATATCCAGTCAATTACATTGGATGCATTTTAAATATGAATTGGTGCCTATGTGTCATGAAAGTATTCTTTCTAGGTATTCACACAATTTTCCAAGTACAAGTTTATAGACGAATGTCCAATGAATAGGATGAAATTGACAAAAATCTAGGAGTGATTTTTTTGTATCCAACTCATGAGCAGCTATATTGGCAGGGGATCTATGAACAGGATGATTGTTCGTGTAATGGGGTCTATCAAGCAAGTGATTTTTCTTATAATACTTATGATCCAAGACAATTTATGCCAGGTTTTCCTAGTTCACCGCCTCCTTTCACATCCCCGGGTCAGGGGACACCAGGAGCACCGCCAATGTCACCCCCAGGTTTAGGAACACCAGGAGCACCGCCAATGTCATCCCCAGGTTTAGGAACACCAGGAGGAGCGCCAATGTCATCCCCAGGTTTAGGAACACCAGGAGCACCAACATCACAACCAGGTCAAGGAACACAAGCAGGACCACCATCATCACCACCGCCATCTTTTGTACCTCAACAAACACAGCAAGCACAAGCATTTGCGGTGGACCCAGGTAGTATTAGAAGATGTTTGTTTAGATTTACTTATGTGTGGCTAAGCGGTAATCAACAATTTTGGTTTTATCCAATCTTTATCGGTCAACAATCGATTTCCGGGTACCGCTGGACCGGATTTAGATGGGTATTTTTCGGTATAAGCTTACGGCAAATTCAATCGTTTACCTGCGTATAAGGACGTAAATGAAAGGGAGGATTATGAATATGATGACAAATTACTATTATGATAATGATCAGTTATATCTATCAGATGAAAGATTTGGTTTTGGTAGACCCGGATTTGGTTTCGGTCGCCCGTTTGGATATGGGTACGGAAGACCTGGTTTCGGTTTTGGAAGACCGTTTGGATTCGGTTTTGGATTTCCGTTTTTGACTGGTTTAGCAGCGGGAGCCTTGTTAGCACCACGACCGTTATTTTATCCATACCCACCATATCCTTTTGTGCCATATTATTGATAATGATGCTTGTAAAAGAGCTTTGTCTGAAAGTAGGCAGAGCTCTTATGTTTTATTGACGTAAGTAGGTGGAAGTCCTCATGATACATACATATTGACAAAGAAATATTTCGCGTATATAAATAGTTTATATACATAAAGTGTTGTGGAGGTATCTCATTGCAATGGAACGTGAAATGTATGTGAGAGAAGCATTTGAATTTCTCTCTAAGGTGAATTCAAAAATGGTCATGGAATTTAACTCATTATTTAATCATGAAATTACACAAAAACAGCTTTTAATTCTACAAATAGTTCGAGATGCTGAAAACATAACAGTTAATGAAATCAGCCAACAAACGGGATTATCTTTAAGTTCAGTTAGTCAACTTATTGGAAGACTAGAAAAAGAAAACTATTTAAAGAGGGAAGTAAATATCAACAATAGAAGAGAGGTCTTTGTATCTCTTGATAGCGAAGCGGGTCTTTTATTTGAAAACTATAATAGAGTAGACAGCTATCTTATTGAGAAATATTATTCGGAATTTTCCCTAGAGGAAGTAAAGCAATTTAGGAATCTTGTAAAAAAACTTTACAATGTTATGGAGCAAAAAGGGGAAGAAAATAGAGAATGATGGGGGAAATTGTAAATGGGAGCTTTAGAATTTGTTTGTGATTACAAGGAAAAAGATGACTTGAGACACAGCTTCAATGAATTAGCAAACAGCATTTTCGGTATTACTTTTGAAAGCTGGTATGAAAATGGGTTTTGGACGGAAAAGTATATTCCATTTTCATATACTGATGGAAATAAGGTGGTTGCTAATGTTTCAGTTAATCTAATGAACATGCTAATAAATGGAGAAACTAAGCGGGGCATTCAGATAGGGACGGTTATGACTCATCCTGATTATCGCAATAAAGGACTTTCGAAAAGATTAATGAACAAGGTATTGGAAAAATATGAAGACTTATATGATATCATGTATTTATTTGCAAATCATTCAGTATTGGACTTTTATCCGAAATTTGGGTTTAAAAGAATAGAGGAAACACAATTTATTTCTAACATCGTTAATTCACATCATACTGAAATAGAAAGTACTGATTTTAAAAAGTTAGATGGTAAGAATATAAATGACCTACAATTTATCTATCAATTTGCTAAAAATCGATTACCTATTTCAAATGATTTTGCAGTCATGAACACAGAGGAGCTGCTATTATTCTACTGCCAAAATGCTTTCCTAAATGATATTTATTATTTAGAAGAAGAACAGGTAATTGTTATTTTCAAAATAACCGAAGAAGAAAATGAACTCCCATATTTATGATGTGATTAGCCAAAAGGAAGTTGACCTATTAAAGATCGTAAAATATATCTCGGTGGAATCTATAAAGAAAATTTACTACCATTTCACTGTTGATGGTTTACATACAGAAAAGAAGACATTTAACGGAAGTGAAGTCTTATTTATTCGTTGCGAAAAAGAAATGAATCTCCCCAAAGAACTAAAGCACCCTTTAACTTCACAAGCATAAGTGGGACAAAGGGACAGGTTTTCTGTCCCAGTTAAATAGAATCACTAGAAAAAAAGGGTAGTGGGACAGTGAACCTGTCCCCGTGTTATTTTAATAAAGATTCAGCTCCATCAATAAAAATCTCCGTTCCTGTAATATGTGATGATAGGTCGGAGGCCAAAAATGTTACTAAGTTAGCAACTTGTTCCGAATTCCCTGGACCATGTTCAAGTGGTTGATCTCCTTCAGGATAAATAATAGGAATTTCCACTTCTTTTACATCAGGGGAGTGGTGAATCGATTTTTGGATGTTTGTTTCAATCGCACCTGGACAAATCGCGTTTACTCGAATTTTATAAGATGCAAGCTCTAATGCAGCCATTTTCATAAAAGCAAGTTGTCCTGCTTTTGACGTACTATAAGCGGTAAACCCAGCTTGAGAGAAAACACGACTTCCACTTACAGAGCTTGTAATAATGATGCTACCACCATTTTCTTTCATATAAGGAATCGCATGTTTCACGGTAAGAAAAGTACCTTTTAAATTTGTGTTGATCGTGCGGTCCCAGTCATCCTCATTCATCGTCTCAATTGGAGCGAGTTCTCCAGCTATACCTGCATTGGCAAATAAAATATCCATATGACCCCAATGATCGTGCGCCGCCATCATTCCTTCTTTTATATCTTTTGATGAGTTAATATCACATTTTTTCGCTAGGGCATTGCCACCAGCTTCCTCAATTTGTTTCTTTACCTTATTTACATGTTCTACATTCACATCTAATAAACATACATTTGCACCTTCACTTACTAAACGGAACGCAGCCGCACGCCCCAATCCGGAACCAGCGCCAGTAATAACAGCTACTTTATTCTTAAGGTTATGATTGCTTAACATACCTTTTTCCTTTCTTATTTTTACTAGTATCTTTTACAGAATTTTTAATGAGTAAACCTAACGTTTCTACTTCTGGGTATATTAGGAGGTTTCCTATATGTGCCGAATGGGACAATGAACCTGTCCCTATGTCTCATTCCAATTATGAAAAAATAATAAAATTTAAGAGCGTTTGATATTTTTTTATGTTATTTTCATAATGACAAGAACAGGGTTGACCACTTTCTAATTTGAGTGGTTAGCCATTTTAACAAAATGGTGAGGATGAACGAGATGAATGGTTCAGTAAATATTTTAGTGATTGAAGATGATGAAGATATTAATCGATTACTTTGTAATATTATAAGCAAAAGCGGTTATACTCCTAAACCGGCTTACTCAGGAACAGAGGCAATGATTTATTTCGAAAGTCAAAAATTTGATATGATCTTGATTGATTTAATGCTCCCTGGTATGTCTGGTGAAGAAATTCTTAAGATAGTGACAAAAGAGAGTCATGTACCAGCCATTATTATTTCGGCAAAGTTAGAAACACAAACAAAAATTGATGCACTAAGAGCAGGTGCGGACGACTATATAACAAAACCCTTTGATATTGAAGAGGTTTCTGCCAGAATTGACTCTTGCTTACGAAGGTATCGTAGATTATCAGATTTGCCAATAACGAAAGAAATTCACTATAAAGATCTTGTTATGGATACAGATGCAAAAAAAGTCTATGTGAATAAGATAGAGTTAAAATTAACAGCACTTGAATATGAAATTTTGTTTTTATTAGTATCCTCCCCAAAGAAAGTGTTCACGAAAGCCAACTTGTTTGAAAGTGTTTGGAATGAGGAGTTTTATGGAGATGAAAATACAGTTAATGTTCATATGAGTAATATAAGAAGTAAACTTTCTAAAGCAAATCCGAATGAAGAATATATCGAAACAATTTGGGGAATGGGCTATAGACTTAAAACTTAAGTTTTTCTTAAGATTTATCTTAAGCTTTTCTTATGTTTTCCTTCTTATAGTAAAGCTATGTTCAGTTTAAAAGAAAGTTCTAGATAGAATACCCTTGAATTCTTTTGAACAGGATGAAGGAAGGAGGAAAAAGTTTATGAATGATTATGTTCTAAAAACCAATTCTTTATCTAAAAAATACCATAAAAAAATGGCACTTAATCATGTCAATGTATCTATTAGAAAAGGGTACATTTATGGATTTATCGGGCAAAATGGGGCTGGAAAATCAACACTCATTCGTCTTGTATGTGGACTAGCCTATCCAACAACAGGAAGTATTGAGTTATTCGGAAAAACCAATGAACAAGAGTTGATTGAAGCAAGAAAACGAATCGGGACAATTATTGAGGGACCTGCTTTATATCCGAATATGACAGCTGCAGAAAATTTAGAAGCGCATAGGCTCCTTAAAGGCATACCTGGGAAGGAATGTATTAATAAAACACTCACTCTAGTAGGTTTACAAAATACCGGGAAAAAGAAAGCGAAGAATTTTTCATTAGGGATGAAACAGCGACTTGGCCTTGCAATTGCACTACTTGGAGATCCTGAATTTTTAATTCTTGATGAGCCTATTAATGGACTAGATCCAATGGGTGTTGTCGAAATGAGGGAATTATTAAAAAAGCTTAACCAAGAATATGGGATTACGATCTTAATTTCAAGTCATATACTAAGCGAACTTCATTTATTAGCATCTCATTATGGAATCATTCATAATGGAGAACTAATAGAGCAATTATCAGCTGAAGAACTAAATGAAAAATGTCAGCAATATTTGCATATTAAGGTTGATAATCCAGATAAAGCAGCAACTGTTATTGAAAGACATTTTGGAACAAAGAATTTTGAGGTAATGCCAGACGGAACAATTAAGCTATTTGCCTTTGTTGACACCCCAGGGGAAGTATCTAAAGCTCTCACAAACGAAGATTTGGTTATTGAACAATTTATGCCAATGGGTGAGGATTTAGAAACCTACTTTACTCATCGGATTGGAGGTGTACAACATGGGTAATCTGATCAAATCAGAAGGCTATAAATTAAGAAAAGATCGCGCATTTCAGTTACTAACATGGATGTTAATTGCTATTTCTTTTTTGTTTCCTCTATTAGAGTTTGATAGAGAAGGTTCAGCTCTGCCGATTGTTAATGACTATTATCGAAATGAAATTCTTGGTGTTCACACGAATATTGTTAAGCTTATTCCAAGTATATTAGCAGGTTTCTTTATTACAAGCGAATACTCAATGGGAACAATGAAAAGCATCGCTTCTTCCGGTAATAGCAGGCTGAGAATTTATTTTGCTAAGTTAGCGATGTTTTCAGTTGGAGCAATCGTGATTTCATTAATATTACCGATGATCATGACAGGTGCTAGTGCTATATATTTTGGTTTTGATGACATGCCTGAATGGACATATTATCTTCAAACGATTGGATTAATTATTCTTTATTCAGCAGCATTTGCTTCAATCATGGCAGTCTTTTCGATTCTGTTTACCGACAGTGGTAAAACAATAGGTTTCCTACTTTTGTTTTTTATGTTCGTAGATTGGCCACTTCAGGTTTTAGCAGCTAAAGCTCCATTTTTTGAACCAATGATTAGTCATTCTGTATTTAAGTTAGTGTATGATATTGTTGTCATCGATCAGTTGAAGGGTACTGAGGTTCTAATTATTGTCGTGATTCCAATTTTGACATTTGTAGCTTTCGGACTTATAGGTAGCTTTATTTATCAAAAAAAGGAAATTAAGTAAGAAAGAAAGGTGGGTGAGATGTATGCTGTATGTAATGATTTTCTTTATTTTTAGTTTCGTATATGTTCTCACCCGTCTAGTTTTACTAAAAAAGGAAATCAAAAGTTCAACGAGACAACTTAATGAACTAAACAAAGATAAAACAGCAACGAAAGTAACGATTAGCTATTTTGATAGAGATTTTGAGAAACTCGCAAAGGAAATAAATAACCAAATCGATTTAACTAAGAAAGCTAATGCAGAAAAACGCATATCTGAAAATGAGTTAAAACAGGCCATTTCCTATATATCACATGATATTCGGACACCAATGACTTCGATATTAGGTTATATTCAATTATTAGAAGCAGATAACATAGCTCCAGAGACTAGAAAAGAATATACAAGTATCATAAAAAATAGTGCTGGAAGATTAAAGGTTTTACTAGAGGATTTTTTCGAGCTTTCGATTATAGAACAAGTAGATTACCCAGTAAAGATTGAAAAAATGAAATTAAATCATGTGATAGTAGAGGTATTAGTAGGATTTTACGAAGAATTTCATAAAAAAGGTCTTGAGCCAATCATAAAGATACCCAATGATGATATGATTATTATCACAGATTCTTCTGCTGTTAAACGTGTGATTGAAAATTTAGTTGTAAACGCGATCAAACATTCAAACGGACAAATATCTATAAGGCTTGAAAAGGCTGATTCATCCATTAAACTAACCATTAGTAACTCAGTAAGCAACTTAAATGAACTAAATGTACAACATATGTTTGACCGATTTTACAAAGCAGACCAAACAAGAACTGAAAAAGGCACAGGCCTCGGTCTACCAATCGCAAAAAGTTTAATGGAAAAAATGAATGGTACTCTAACAGCTGAATTAAAGGAAAATCAATTGTTTATGCAATGTGTTTGGTACATAACATAATAATTAGCTGAGCTGCCTAATACGAACAGGATATCAAAATAATTGTAAAGAATGTAAAGTGAAAAGGTAGAAAAAAATTGCAGTATAATGTGAAAGGGAGTGTAAAGCAGTGGAATTAGAAACAGTTATGCAGGAGCTAGAAGCGCTCGGAACGGAACGAACTAAAAAAACTTACATAGGTAATGGGGCAAAAGAGCCTCTTTTTGGTGTGCCTACAGGTAAAATGAAACCGCTCGCAAAGAAAATCAAGAAAAATCAGCCTTTAGCTGAGCAGTTATATGCTACAGGGAATTATGATGCCATGTATTTTGCGGGTGTTATTGCCGATCCCATGACAATGACTGCGGATGATCTTGAACGATGGATAAAAGACGCCTATTTTTATATGCTATCTGATTATGTGGTTGCCGTTACACTAGCTGAAACGGATCTTGCCCAAGAAGTTGCTGATAAATGGATTGCAAGCGGGGAAGAACTTAGAATGTCAGCAGGCTGGAGCTGTTACTGCTGGCTCTTAGGAAATCGTCCTGACTCTGAATTTAGCCAAGATAAGATCACAAATATGCTTCATCAAGTGGAAAAAACAATCCATGATTCTCCTGCTCGTACGAAGTCTTCCATGAATAATTTTATTTACACTGTCGGGATTTCTTATTTGCCGCTACATGAAAAAGCAGTTGAAACTGCAAAGTCTGTTGGGTCAGTTGAAATAAAGCGAGACAATAAAAAAAGCAGTGTTGTGAATGCATTTGATACTATTCAAAAGGAAATTGATAAAGGAAGAATAGGATTTAAACGAAAATATGTAAGATGTTAGTATACCATACTATGGTTGCTAAAAATCATCAAAAACTGGTCACTTTTGTGGACCAGTTTTTTTATGGGACAAAGGGACAGGTTCCTTGTCCCATAATCACACAATTGATGAAAAAAATGTAACTCCCGTAACAGGAACGAGAACGCCTATTTTTTGGGACAACGAACCTGTCCCCATGCCCTTCCCCATGCCCTTTAATAAATATTTATTGTAAATCGATAAATATTATGTTAAATTCAATATGAAAACAATTATGTGAGGTGTGTTTTATGAAACTAATGTCAACACTTTTTCTGAAAATAGCAGTTATTTTATTGGGATTACCGGTACTTGCTATATGCATTTTTTTGGTGCCTGAGTTAGGGGATGTTTCGGCAGAACTACTGCCTGATATTGCTTTTATTAAATATCTCGTTTCCACCATTTTTTACGCATCTGCATTACCTTATTTCTTTGCGTTGTTTCAGGCTTTTAAACTTTTACAATATATTGATAAAAATGAAGCTTTTTCTGATTTGTCTGTAAAAGCCCTAAGAAAAATCAAATATTGTGCCATTACGATCAGTGGGTTGCATGTGCTAGTGTTACCGCTTTTCTATCTATTTGCGGAAATCGATGATGCCCCAGGTGTTATCTTTGTTGGATTAATTGTTCCATTTGCTTCGATGGTAATTGCAGTCTTTGCTGCTGTTCTTCAAAAACTGTTAAAAGAAGCGATTGATATAAAATCAGAAAATGACTTAACGGTTTGAGGTGATAAATATGGCAATTATTATCAATGTTGATGTGATGTTGGCTAAAAGGAAAATGAGCGTAACAGAGCTATCGGAGCGAGTTGGTATTACAATGGCGAACCTATCGATCTTGAAAAATGGAAAGGCAAAAGCCATTCGCTTATCAACTTTAGATGCAATTTGTAAGGCGTTAGATTGTCAGCCCGGCGACATTCTAGAATACCGAAATGATGAAGAGAACGATTAAATAGGAGAATTTTAAAAATTGGAGGCAGCGAGTATGAGAGCACTAAAACAGCTTGTTCGTTTTGGCTGGGAGCAGGCATTATCTTGCTTGTTTCCTATCGTTATTTTTGCCTCTTTGGCTATTACACAAGTTGTTCCACTTCCTTTTATTCCACGTTATGATTGGCTGCTTATTATTTGTCTTTTCATGCAGTGGGGGATGGTACGTTCTGGACTGGAAACAAAGGATGAGCTAAAGGTAATCACAGTATTCCACTTTATTGGACTTGCACTTGAACTATTCAAAGTACATATGGGTTCATGGTCTTATCCTGAAGAAGGGTATTCGAAAATCTTTGGAGTTCCTTTGTATAGTGGATTCATGTACGCAAGTGTAGCGAGTTATCTTTGTCAGGCATGGAGAAGACTTAATGTTGAACTCGTAAAGTGGCCACCGCTTGCGGCAGTTGTACCACTTGCAGCTGCGATTTACTTGAATTTTTTCACTCACCACTTTTGGCTGGACGTTCGTTGGTGGTTATCTGGACTTGTAATCATTGTCTTTTGGCAATCATGGGTTTTTTATGAAATAAATGGGACTCGTTATCGCATGCCAATCGCACTTTCTTTTGTTCTTATCGGATTTTTTATATGGATAGCAGAAAACATCGCAACCTTCTTTGGAGCCTGGAAATATCCAAACCAAACTGAAGCTTGGAGTCTCGTCCACCTAGGGAAGGTGAGTTCATGGCTTTTATTAGTGATTGTTAGTTTTCTTATCGTAGCAACGTTAAAGCAGGTGAAGGAGAAGAGAAAGGATGATTCCCGTCAATCTTTTAGCTTTAATTAATAAGAATTGTTCAATATGACATGTCCCCTAAACCAGGATATGTCTTTTTTACAAGTTACTACTTTTGTACTGTTTATACTAAGTTACATGATCAAAATGTTATTTGGATATGCTAAATAATATTGAAAAATGTAAGGTTGGTGATAGGCATGACTTCAAAGAAACACAAACTATTCAATTTATCGATCATTGTCATCCCATGGTTATCTGTACTATTTATAGGTAAGCAAAGTTTGAAGAGATATTCTTTTTCGAGTGCATTAATAGGTATGTATGAGATTGTTAGTCATATCAATGGACGTAGAAAAAAGTACTGGACCTTTTATGATAAGCCAAAAAAATTTGTAAGAGATGAGCTTCCTTTTGATGTTGGTCCATACATACCAGCTTCAATGTGGATCCTTAAGTATACATATGGAAACTTTAAAAAGTTTGTTTTTGTAAATGCTATTTTTAACGGATTATTCGCTTATCTCTTTATTCCATTTCTTCACAAAATAAAAATCTTCCGCTTGAATCGATTAAGCTATCCTAAATTCTTTCTATATATTCACTACAAAGCGTATTTGTTATATGGAGTACAATATTTAATAGAAAAAGTAAGAGGAGCAGAAGGAGGAGGTGAAAAAGTATGAAAACAAAAGAAAAGTTCCAAGAGGGAGCAAAAGTAACTGCAGATAACCAAATCTTTGGTACTCCTAACAGCAATGCTAAAAATGGCACTGGTGACTCACCAAATGACAATGTTCGTAAAAAATAAAGGGACACCGGGACAGGTTCATTGTCCCGGTGCTTAACCTGGGACAATGAACCTGACCCCTCGTCCCACCTTATGCAAATCGATAGTAAATTAACAAGAAAGTTGATAAAACAAAAATGAAATTTAAGAAAACAAAAATCATTTGATCCCATCTTGTTTTATGAATTTTAATCGGAGGTTG
This sequence comes from Metabacillus sp. YM-086, assembly GCF_048059995.1. Classification (NCBI taxonomy): domain Bacteria; kingdom Bacillati; phylum Bacillota; class Bacilli; order Caryophanales; family Bacillaceae; genus Metabacillus; species Metabacillus sp. YM-086. The sequence continues at coordinate 30,388 of NZ_JBLUOI010000014.1, forward strand.
ATAGAAGGATACGCCTTCAATAATAAAGATAACAAGAATTACGTGAATCATTGCATGTCCAATTACTTCGGTAACTCCAAATAGCATGGTTGTGAGAACAAAAACAATTGTCACAACCAAACCTAATAAACGATTTAAAATCCCAATGACTAACAAATATCCTATTAAAAATTCGATAAATGCTGCCAACACTGTGAATGAAACAGGATCAAAGTCAAATGTAGGCACTCCATGGTGATGAATAATATCCAAAGTCATTGTAGGATAAACCCATTTTTCTACCGCCACCCAGCATAGGCTTAAACCAGTTCCTAAATATAAAAAAGGAAATCCCCAGTTTTCAAATTTTGTATGTCCAATTAAAAGTACCCCAATAATTGCAATATAAAATCCATAATCTAGCATATGAAACCAACCTGTATTGATCCAAATATAAGAAAATAAAACAAACATCATTGTCGCTCCAAGCTTTGTCGCGTAATGAGAAGGAATCACTAAAGCTCCAATCGTCATCCACATGAAGATCATTTGCCATGTATGTTCGATATGAAATTCTGGTGCAAACATCGTCCCACTAATTACTTGGATCGTTAAACATAGGGCCGTACCGTATTTTAAAATATACCTTGAGTATCTTCGCCAATCAGATAACATTGTGTCTAATTTCTTAGCAAAAGGAATGACTAGCAATTTATCCATTATTTGTGGTAGTAATGCTAAAATAACTGCACTAAGTAATGCAACACCTATGAATAAAGGTGATAAGATCTGTTCAATTGAAATTTTCTCAGGCTCTAACTTCGTAAACCACTTCACATGTGCTCCTACAAAGCTAGGTGTTAAAAATATCATGATGAAAAATAAAATGGATAGAAATGACTTTTTCATTTGTAAATCTCCTCTGATGTAAAAAATATAATTCATTAGAATGATAAACTGATTATAGCTTGTAGGCTCAGAATGAAGATGTGACAAAAGTCACTCGAACAGGGACAGGGGGACAGGTGCTTTGTCCCTGTTCAGGAAAATGGTACCAGTACTCAGAAGAGAGTGTAACGTTTTATATCTAATAAAAAAATGTTTACAACTAAAGTAGTAGGAGAATTTCAGGCAAATGATCGTAATGATATTTATTCATTAGCTTTATTATTATGATATAAGAATTTAAGAGGAGAGAGTAATATGAAAAATTTCGTCCAATTTCGAATAGCAAGACCAACGGATAAATTCGAGGAAGTGATCACTTTTTATGAAGTAGGTTTAGGTTTAAAAAGAGTAGGTTCATTTGAAAATCATGATGGGTATGATGGAGTAATGTTTGGATTACCTGATGTAGACTATCATTTAGAGTTTACTAGGCATATGAAAGGTAGTCCATGTCCCGCGCCTACAAAGGATAATCTGCTTGTATTTTACCTACCTGAAGAAGATGAAATACAAGTTGTGAAAAATCGATTATCTTCACTTGGATACGATGAAGTTGAACCAGAAAATCCTTATTGGAGGGATAAAGGAGTTACCATTGAAGATCCAGATGGATGGAGAATTGTTTTAATGAATTCAGAGGGGATAAGAGGGTAGAGGGACAGGACACTGTCCCGTTTCTCTAAGACAACGATTCTAATCCTCACGTACTAAAGTAAGTAGTAAAAATATTATTCTCCTAAAACAGCATTCATAAAATCTATGATTCCATCCTCAACTTCATCCCTAATATCCCTGTAATTATGGATTTCATGTCTATAGCCAGAATAAACCTTCGTTTGGACTCTATGACCAGTTTCTCCCAACCAATTAGATACGGCATAAACACCCTCACCATAGAGGCCAACCGGATCTTGATCTCCGGCAATAATGTAAACGGGAATGGAGACGGGGACTTTTTTTGCCCACTGTGTCCCAACAATAGTTTCCATCATCATACCGAAATAATACAATGAACGGATATTTGGCGGTGATGTAAAGTTATTGAATGGGTCATTCGCGTGGTCGGCAACCACGTCAGGATCACCGGCAATCCAATCATTTGGTGTAGAAGGATTTTCAATTCGCTCTGTCATCCAACCTAAAAATTCTCCTAACAAATCAGGGTTAATTTCTTCACCTTTTCCTTCATCTATAAGCTTCTTCAACAGGGGGACCATTTCAGCTGCTTTTGGAAAAACACCAGAAGTTCCACATAAAAGAAGTCCGGCCATTCCTTCTCCATAAGTAGCGGCATAACCTCTAGCAATCATAGACCCCATACTATGTCCAAACATGAAAAAAGGTAAATCAGGATACTTCTCCTGGACAATAGTACGAAGTGTATGTTCGTCTTCTGCCATTGTCATATACCCTTTATCTCCCCAATCACTCCAGTTACCTGAATCAAAGGCTGTTTTTCCGTGAGCCACATGATCATCTGCTGCTACGATGAATCCAGCTTCATTTAATTTCAAAATCATGTGCAAGTATCGTCGCGAATGCTCACCAAAACCATGGACAAGCTGAACAATTCCTCTTGGCTTGCGAATAGGGGTGTAAATCCATGCCTTAATATGATCTTTTCCGTTAAACGATTGGAAACTTAGTTCTTCAAATGCCATAATGAGCCTCCTAGTTTTGGTATAGTAGTAGATTTTTTTCTACGAAAACCACAAGTAGACACACTACATAATTTCTTAGTCGTTATCTAGTGTGTCTCCGGGGTCTCTTCACATTTATTAACTTAAATAAAGTATAATCGTGGAATGATAACGCTGTCAATTAATTGGGGAAGTGGGAATGACTGTTTTTAACTTGTTTTTTATCAAATTTAAGATTCCTATATAAATGATGAAATATGATTCCAACTACAATATTAAGTAATAATAATATTGTTTGTATTAATTTTGCTGAAAAGCAAAAATTACCTTCCCATTTGTACTAATTTTAACCAATATAAGATAAAATGAATGGACTAGTATCATAATGGCTAATTTTAGGAGGGAATCTCTTGAACAAGAACCATCCGTTTATTCCATTGTTTATAACGATAACTGTTTGTTTATTGATTATATCTGGATGTTCCAACAGCGATAAACAACAAGAAACGTTTGATCAGTTTTCAAATCTATTATCAAATCAAAAATATGATCAGTTATACGGTTTATTATCAACCGAATCGAAAAGAACAATAACAAAGGAAGAATTTGTTGAAAAATATACGAATATATACTCAGGTATCGAAGCTGAAGATATAAGCGTGAGTAGAATAGAGAAAGAGCATGAGGAAAACGTCATTCCGTTTTCTATTAACATGAACACGGTTGCGGGAGAGGTGAGTTCATCGTCTTATCAGTTACCTTTAGTAAAAGAAGAAAAGGAATGGAAGATTACATTTAATGAAAGCTTGATTTTTCCCACAATGAAACCAGGAGATAAGGTTAAGGTACGTACGATTAAAGCCTCAAGAGGCAGTATTCTTGATCGGAATGGACACCAAATTGCGAAAGATGGAGAAATCAAAACAGTTGGTATCAATCCAGAGGTTTTTGATAAAAGCAATCGAGAAGGGAAAATAAAGGAGCTTGCAACAATTTTAGACATAAATGAAGAAAGAATCGTTAAAAAATTAGAGCAAAATAAAAATCCAAAATATTTTGTTCCAATAGTAGATATGATGCCAGATAATGAAATTTTGAATACATTACAAGATAGAGGTGCTGATGGTATTTTTATAAACAATAAAACGTCAAGGACCTATATCAATCACAAAGCTTTCGGACGTCTACTTGGATACGTTGGAAGTATTACCGCCGAGGAACTGGAAAAGAACAAAGAAAAAGGATATAGTACAACTTCGCTTATTGGAAAAGCTGGTCTTGAGCAAGTATACGAAGATACATTAAGAGGATTTGATGGAGTAGAGATTTATATAGTAAGAGATCAAGAAAAGGTAGAAACAATTGCAAGTAAAGAACCACAGCATGGGGAGAATATTACATTAACAATCGACTCGAATTTACAAAGTATCATCTATGATGAAATGAATGAAGAGAAAGGGTCAGCAGCAGCTGTTCATCCAAAAACCGGAGAAGTCCTTGCTTTAGTCAGCTCGCCTTCGTATAACTCAAATCGTTATACAACATATGTAACAAATGAAGAACAACAAAGTCGAGAAGAAAGTGATTTCGCTGATGAAGTGAATCGATTTAGTAAACTCTATTCACCAGGATCTGTTTTTAAATTAGTGACTGCTACGGCGGGACTCGAGAGGGGAACAATTGATCCGGAGAAGCAAATTTCGATCAACGGCCGTTCCTGGCAAAAAGATTCTTCCTGGGGGAACTATAGTATAACAAGAGTAAATACTCAATCCTCTGTGAACTTAAAAGATGCAGTAAAATATTCAGATAATATTTATTTTGCTATGAGTGCTCTAGATTTAGGGAGCGATACATTGATTTCAGGTGCTAAAAAATTTGGTATTGGAGAGCCATTAGAAATGGGTTATCCATTGGGAGATAGTCAAGTTTCAAATAGTGAAAGCATTAAAAGCGACATCCTTCTAGCTGATTCGGGATACGGACAGGGAGAAGTATTGGTTACAACATTAAATATGGCCCTTGCTTATAGTGCATTATCCAACGATGGAAATATTATGGCACCATCATTACTTCAAGAAGAAAATCAAAACATAAAAATTTGGAAAGAATCAGCTATAGCTTCTGCCCATCTCTCTACTTTGCAGCGTGCCTTTACGGCTGTTATCAATGAAGAGGGGGGAACAGCTAATGATGCAAAAATATCAGGAATTACTTTAGCTGGAAAAACAGGAACCGCCGAAATTAAAGCATCTCAAGTTGATGAAAATGGAACGGAAAACGGCTGGTTTATTGCAACAGATTTAGAAACTGCTAAAATCTCTCTTGCAGTAGTCCTTGAGGATGTAAAAGAGAGAGGTGGCAGTCATGCAACCTTACCTATTATTAAAAATACATTATCAGATTATTTAAAATAAAGTGATACAATAAATGAATCAAAAAAATTCCCTACACTATATAAGTGGGGAATTTTTATATTATATATACAATCACAAAATGAACAATGCATAGACTTACAAACAAAAGCTGGGACAATTAACCTGACCCTTTGTCCCAGCTGTGTTGTTTTCGGTAGTCACTTGGAGTCATGTCGAAAATTTGTTTAAATTTTTTGTAGAAAAAAGTTACGCTTGAGTAGCCTACTTCATCAGCGATTTCAGGGATTGGTAAATTGGAGTTTACGAGCATCAAGCCTGCTTTGCTTATTTTTTGAAGCTGCAGGAGGTCTTTGAATGATTTTCCAGTTCCTTTTTTTAATAAGTTAGATAAATAGTTTGGATGGAAATTAAAATGCTTTGCCATTGAAGTTAATGTGCAATCTTGATAATTCTCCTCAATGTACTGCAAAAAGTCAATCAAAGTATAATTATTTGAATTCGGTATGTGAGTATGACGTTGACTAATTTCATCCTCGCGAATCAGTTCTGAGAACAAAATCACTAGATACGAGTTAATAATTTCATCAGAATAAATCCTTTTATGAAAGTATTCCCACACAATATTATTGACTACTTCAATAATTTTTTCTTTTTTTCCACTGTTAAATAATAAATAGCGGTTTGACTCTCGACTTTCCATTAATAAATCAACAAGAAATATAGAGATAATACTGCTCGAGGAAAGTCTACTTAAAAAACTAGGAGATAAATAGTCTTTTTTTAATGTAATGCTTAAAACGATATCATCTTTACTAGTAGCTTCCACAGTATGAGGTGTATTTTTGTCAATCATAACAAGAGTTCCTTCTGTTAGAGGAATAATTTTATTATTAATCACAGTATTGCATTTGCCTTTGAAAACATAGGTAAGTTCGATGAATTCATGAACATGAACAGGGATCTCAGAAGAAAAAGGTTGTTGCGTAATAACAATGCTATCCTCAATAAATGTATTTTTCATCGCATCGATTGTGTAATTATATAGATAAACCTCTTTACCATCTATTAAAATGGTCTTTGCAGGTATGAGTTCTTCAATTTCTTCTCTTCTTTTAGTAAATTGCCTATCCATTAAAAATTCAGTTAATTCCATTTCTATCATTGTCTCCCCTCGACAATTATCCAAGCCTTAGCTTAAGACATTTTTATCACTACTTATTACCTAAGTCAAGAAAGGATTTGAAGCTTAAAATAACTTTCTCACAAAAGTTATTATGAATCTTTGAAATGAGCAATGAATATCTTTTTTTCTAACATTAAGAGTTGTGTAATAAATTGATAAGATAGGAATCAAATAGAGAATGAGGTGAAATTTATGGAGCATCGTTTTCCACATAATTTTATATGGGGATCAGCAACGGCAGCATATCAAGTAGAGGGAAATAACGTTAATAGTGATTTTTGGGCGGAAGAGCATGCAGAGGGCTCTCCTTATAAAGATAAATCAGGCGATACGATTGATCATTACAGATTATATAAAAAGGATATTGAATTAATGGCTAGTTTAGGATTGAAAGCCTATCGTTTTTCAATTGAGTGGGCGCGAATTGAGCCAGCAAGAGGGCAATATTCACAGTCTGCAATCGAACATTATCGAAATGTTTTAGAAACTTGCCATGCACATGGATTAACTCCAATTGTAGCTCTTCATCATTTTTCTTCACCGCAATGGTTAATGAGATTAGGAGGATGGAATAGCCCTTTAGTTCCTGAGCTTTTTTCTAACTACTGTGAAGTGGTGATGAAAGAAATAGGACACTTAATTCCTTATGTGTTAACGATGAATGAAGTGAATTTACCCGTCATGCTAAAGGAGATTTTCTCAAAAATAGGATTTGTTCCTCTTGTTGGAATTGATAGAGATTCATGGGTTGCACCAAAGTGGAGACAGTCTGCTGCAACGTTATGCGGTGCAGATCCTAGTCAATATTTTACGTTTCACATGATTTCAGATGAAGAATCGATCAATCTCATGAAAGAAGCACATAAACAATCTCGGGCCGTTATTAAAAAAGTTCAGCCAAATGTTAAAGTTGGATTCTCGATGGCACTCCCTTTTATTGATTCAACTCCAGGTGGAGAATTAATAGCAGAAGAGAAGTGGGGGAATTATTTCCGCCAATTTTTAGACATGATGAATGAAGACGATTTTTTCGGTCTACAAAATTATACTCGTGAAATCTATGGACCAAACGGACAAATACAACCAGATGAAAACACTGAAACAACGCAAATGGGATATGAATACCATCCTGAAGCTTTAGGGAAAGTTGTGGAAGAAGTAGCAAAATCTATTAATATTCCAATCATGATCACAGAAAATGGAGTTGCTACTGCTGATGATAAAAAGCGTGAAGAATTTTTAGAAAGAGCACTAAATAGCTTGCATGGCTGTCTGGAGAAAGGCATTGACGTGATCGGTTATCTCCATTGGTCAACCTTTGACAATTTCGAGTGGCAATCAGGCTATGGCATGCAATTTGGATTAATTGAAGTCAATCGTCACACACAAGAAAGACTCCCAAAGAATAGTGCGTATTATCTAGGAGAAATCGCAAAAGAAAATAAATTGGTCACGAATGTGAAAGTCCGATAAATTTAGGGGCTTTTTAATAAATTGAAAAATATTTAAAGGTATAATGGTGCTCTTTTAGAGTCATTATACCTTTTTTCATGTTCAGCAATCAGGCCAGATTGACGAACAATACCTGTCTACTCAATTGGGTATTTATGTTAAAATGTAAGTGATTTGTGAAAATATGTACTTAAAGTAACGGTGCAGATTTCTTCACACGGTCCCTATATATTTTCTATTTCGTAAAAATATATAGGGTCCGTATGAGGAAGGAACAGATATGCTCTTTCACAATTAGCAAATAAGGAGGAGTTCGGATGATTTGGTTAGGATTAGGAATTGTCATAGCAGGTTATTTAATTGGGGATGGATTAAAAAATTTTAAAAATCCAAACTCAAAAAATATTTTAGAATCTTTAGATGAAAATGATGATCACGAACTAATCAATGAGAGTGATGTTCATCATTTTGTCGGTATTTCCAAGGAAGATGCAAAACATTTGATTGCCGAACACCCAAGTATTCCGCATATTCTAATTAACAATAAGGTGTACTATCAAAAAGCCAAATTACGTGAATGGTTAATGAAAATAGGAAGTTGACTAGTTTTAGAGATACTCTTGTTTATTTCTCGAAAGGGTGCTTTTCTTAAATACATACGATTTCAGGTGATAATATGCTAGGTTTATTTTGTAGTAGTTTTTGTCATTGCAAGATTAGTTAGTTTTATAGGTAGTTTCAAATGGATGCCAACAGTAAGAACTACTCCAAAGATGGATGCGATAGTGGCATTTTTTTGGCTTTATTAATAGTAACCCTAATATAAACACTCTTCAAGTAACAAAAGCGCCTTTATTTAAAATAAATATACGGCGTCTTTTTGTTGTGGTATAGACCTATACTGCGAAGCTAGGAATTTTTATTTTAAGGGAATTTTTGAAATGCACTTTTAGTATAGAAACACGACAGTTTAACATCACGCAATCGTGTATGATTGTGTTAATAAAAAGCTATTGAAAAGGAAGATAAAATTGCAGAATAGATTTTCAATTGGGGAAATGGCTAAACTCCATAATACCACGATAAAAGCACTTCGATATTATGATGAAATTGATTTATTGAAACCTATACATACGGATGGAAATAACGGTTATAGATATTATTCAACAGAACAATTTGAACACTTAAACACCATTCACTATTTAAAGGAATTGGGCTTTTCTTTAAAGGAAATCAAGGGACATCTGGATTACAGGGATATCGATAGTTTTTTATCTCTATTAGAGGAGCAGAAACGTTTAACAGAAGATAAAATTAAAGAACTAAAAGGGGTTAAACAAAGGTTTCAAAATCGAATCAATGACATTAAACTGGCACGAGAATCAAAGGAACTAGGAATTCCATTTATAAAGATGAAGGAAGAGAGAAGAATAGTAAGGTTAATGGAAAAAATAAGTTCAGAACCAGAGCTTGAAGTTTCCTTGCGACGATTAGAGAGTCAATCAAATAAGAGCTCTTCTATATTCATTGGGGGAGTGGGTCTTACTGTAAGTATTAATAATCTTGTAAACAACAAGTTTAATGAGTATAACTCGATATTTATTTTAGCCGAAGAAGATGATATTCAGGGTCCTTTAGTGGCAACACTTTCGGAAGGGAAATATGTCTGCATTTATTATAACGGTAATCATAATGATTCCCCAGAACATTATAGATCCTTACTAAATTTCATTCGAGATAACGGTTTTGAAGTGAGTGGTGATTCGATTGAAAGGACAATAATTGACCATTATATATCTCGTAGAAAATAAGATTATCTGACAGAAATACAAGTACCGATAAAGTGTTGACCCTCCCCTTACTGGAGGGTCTATATTTTTAGATAGGATTAATAGTTAAAAGGAGAAATGATTATGTTTGGAACAATATTCAATACAATGATGATACTAGTCGGTAGCATTGTGGGTAGTATTTTCAAAAAAGGGATAAAAGATGAATATCATAACATTTTAATGCAGGCTATGGGGTTAGTGGCGTTAGGGTTGGGTATTAATGCATTAGTACAACATTTACCTTCCAGCAAATATCCTGTACTATTTATTGTCAGTTTAGCTGTAGGAGGGTTACTTGGTCAAAGGTTGGATTTAGAATCAAAATTTAATACCTTTGTTAATAAGTACTCAAAGGGTAATTTAGCTGAAGGGTTGGCGACTGCGATTCTTTTATTTTGTGTTGGAACTCTATCTATTTTAGGTCCTGTAGAGGCAGCGTTAAATGGAGACTATACTTATTTGCTTGCTAATGGGATGTTAGATGGAATTACTTCAATTGTTTTAGCATCCACATTTGGCATTGGTATTGCTGTTTCAGCAATTGTTTTATTTTTTTGGCAAGGTTCTATTTATCTAATTTCTAATTTTATGGGAAATTATATAAATCAAGATCTTTTAAACGAAGTGTCGATTATAGGAGGGATATTGATAATAGCATCAGGTTTAAGCATTTTAGGGATAAAGAAATGTAATACCTTAAATCTTCTACCATCAATCATGATTCCTCCTGTAGTATTTTGGGTGATGCATTTATTCCAATTATAATGTTTTAAAAAATTCGCACTTAGTTAGAAAGGTGAAAAAAGTCATCATTAATGCGTAGTACAAATAAAATGTGTAGGTGAAAGACAAGTGATCGATATGGTCAATCAATATAGAAGTGAACTAAATAGCATCTTCAAAAAAATAAATGATATACTTTCCTTACAAGTATTTTCCACCTCAGATATTCAGGCAAACATGGAAGACGCACAAATGAATAGAGAAAAAAACAATAGAAGCGATACGAAGCTAATGGGAATCATGATGAGTTTAATTTGGCTGAGTTCTCTGGTTATCATGATTTACTTCGTGCCAAATACGGATTTGAACCAGTAACTGGATTAGAGCTGAGACTAGATGAACGGTTGAATTATGCATTGTTAACGTATATTAGGTTTGGTTCTAGACCTGCCGTGGAAGATAGAGAAAACTATGAAACTGTTGAACTCACAAAAATTCCTCTTACAAAAGAAGAATTTGAAGCAATTCAAGAGGAACCCGTAGAATTTGTAGAGGTAATTGATGACGCAAAAGGAGAAAACTCTGGTGACTATTATGTATACGGAAATGGTTTAATTATCAGAGTATATGGGAATGTTTTTGAGAAAGTAAATAAGATACCACGGATACACAAGGTGTTGTAAAAGGATTAGATACCTTTTTTGAAGGAACCCCTTTAGCAATACTAGAAACTGTAGTAAGTCCGAAGAATATCATTAAAAAGTTAATAAACAACATTATAAAAAAACAAGTAAGTAAAGGTGCTTCTAAGCTTATTGTAAAACCCATTTCAAATATGAATGAGTTTTTTGATATGGAATTTGGAAAATCAGTAAGTAACTCCTTATCTAAATCTAAAGTAAAGTACGATGGACAATCAATTTATAAGGTAGAAAAGAAAACTGATAACCAATATCTAAAAAAGGGTTATGGAGTTTATCTTGACGCATTACACAAAGACCATTTAGAAGTAATAGATAAGACAGGGAATGTGAAGTATGTCTTGAATTTAGATGATTTTCTTTATAAGGCTTTTATTAGGACATCTTCAGCAATAAAAGCGCCTTTCTGGAACAAGGAAGGTGCTTATTTAAGTTCAAGGTCAGATTATTGAATATTCAAAAAACAGGAAAGTGTTAAGATTAAGAAGATATTATTACCTTTACTTTAATCTTAGGTGTAGATATTTACAATTAAATGTATTTCCAGTATTTCCACTTACATGTTTTTGATATTAGGAATAGGGCATTGATCCAACCTAGGATTGATGTTTTTTTATTTCTTTAATTTTATTGTTTAAAACGTGACTAATGATTTTTTATTTGCGTCTAAGTGATAGATACAGAATAAAGGGGGATCAGTTTTGGAACAAGTAGAATTAACTGAATGGTTCAATAAATATGGTGAATCGATTCTAACTTACATACTTTTAATGGTACGAGACTATCAACAAGCTGAAGATTTGACACAGGAAACTTTTATAAAAGCTTATAAACATCAAAAGCAATATGAAAAGAAATCCTCTGTTAAAACATGGTTGTTTTCAATTGCACATAATGTGACAATGGACTATTTTCGGAAGAAGCATCCGTTACAACATTATTTAGGCTTAACATTGGAAGAGAAAGATGGCGAACCAACACCTGAGCAAATCGTAGCAATGAATTTTCAAACAGAACAATTATATAGGGCCATACAACAATTAAAACCGTCTTATAGACAAGTCATCATTTTGCGGAAGTTAAAAGAATTTTCAACAGCAGAAACAGCCCTCGTCTTAAATTGGTCAGAAAGTAAAGTGAAAATGAATTTAAAAAGAGCTTTAGTTAAACTGAAAAACGAATTGATTAAAGGGGGATTTTCTCATGCAATTCTTAGATAAACAATTTAAGGACTTAGAAGAAGAACTAAAGTTAACTGACAAAGCCAAAGAACAACTTAAAAGTAAGATAATGTATAATTCACATAAAACTAAAAAACGAAATAAAAAATATTACGGATGGGTAACTGCAGTGACCTGTATATTATTAATCATCACTTCCCCTTTGTATTCATCAAAAATGGCAAGCATGGCAAGCAAAATTTTACCTATTTCTATTTTGCCTAATTATTCAAATGGTCAGGAAAATCCAGATTTAACATCACAACTCTTTGAATTAGTCGAAAAGGAGGGTTACATTGTTAATTCAGTTGGGATTACGCCATCACCATATACAATCGAAATTTCCCTCTTCTTGAAGGATTCTACATTGAAACAAGCAGCAGAAGATCTAGAACCAAAGGTGAAAAGTTATTTATATGAAAATGGGTATGACAAATATGAATTAAAGGTTTCAGAAGCAGCTGAAGCAGAAGCACTACAAGAAGGTCAAGGAGATGAATCAAGTATTGTTTATGAAAAGATAAGTGAAATTGTGAAGGAGGTATTCGTGTCATATGGCTATTCCAAAGAAGCAGATTATGAGTTAGCAGGGTTTAAAACTTCAAAGGATTCTAACATTGTCACAATTGATATGCCTGATCATATTCAAGAGTCGACTGAAATTGTTAAAGAAATAGAAAAGAAGATAGAATCAAAAAAATTAGATGTAGAAGATATTGAAGTGAATACTTTTAACTTTTCACATCGTCAACAAGATGATCGTTGGGTATATATAGCATCAGATATATATGATGCAATGGCAGGAAAATCCACTTATCAACTAACAGGAGTATCTCATGAGGTTAAGGATGGACATACTTATGTTTCTATTAAGACAGATTTGGAAAAACAGCCTTCTAAAGAAATAATTCAAGAAATTGAATTGGCCATACAAGAATATTTAGTTTTACCAGAAACAAAAGAGAAAATTGTTAATGACAATTATTCAATTCAATTTTTACTAAAAAATAACAAGTCATTTGTTAAAATAACAAACTAAAAAATATGCCAAACACTTCTTTGAGGAGGTGTTTGGCATTAGAGTTTTTATTTAGAAATTAAGGTGTTATGGAAGGAGGTACTTTATTTTGAGGTATCTTATTTTATGTTTTAATAGTGTAATTTTTAAATAGAAAATAAGGAGTATGGAGACTACTTAGTGTTCAATCAACCTGAATTCAGTAATTTTACTGCCATCAATGCTTATATTGATGTTGATATGTATGTACATTCATTTAATGAACCTGAAGAATAAACAAATAATTTACCGTATGAATATGATATGGAATTTCAACCTAAATAACGTTTCCAAAACGGGGCAATAATGTGCAATAAGGATTACTATTTTTAATCATTGAATGCTTTTTAAGAATCTTAAGAAACGAGGTGTGTTATGAAAAAGTATGAAAAAATGTTAATGGCGATAAAGAATGCTGAATTTAATTGTTTTTCAAACAAAGGTGATTGGCTTTACATTGCAAATAATAAAGATACAAAAAAAGGACTCTTCAGAGTACCTAACTATATACATTACTTTGTATCAGTTAATGAACAACGTATGCCTTCTGAAATTGGAGTAGTAAAAAAAATTAATGGTCATATCACTGCAAAAGAACTAGCCGAACTCGACTATAAAAGCAGGAAAAAGGACTTAACACTATTAACTACTGAAACTGTAAAAGAATATGAATGGTTTTTAGAAAGAATTAACGCTCAACCAGAGCATACTCCAATGGCAGTAACTTGGTTGGAAAAAACATTCCCAAGAAAAGTGAAAGAACTGAGAGTACATAAAAAATTCTTTACAGGACTATCGAAAGAGGAAAAAAAGGAATTGTTTGAATTCTAATACTTAATATTAAAGTAACGGGTGCTTTAAAAATGATCTTCCACAAAGCGCCATTCTTGAATAAGGATGTCGCTCTTTTTCATTTAAAAGTACAGATAGTGGGAAAACAATTAAAAGATTGTGATGAAATATACTTAAACAAACGTAGCAAGTTTAGTGAAATAAAGCTAAAAAGACAACCTTGAATTCCTTTTGATTTTTAATACGAAAAGATAATATGGTATAAAAGGAGTGTGTTTATGTTAAAAAGGACTAAAAATTTTGGGATGGATGAAAATGAATTCTGGAAGGTAATAGATATGTTTGAGTGGAAACACTCAGGCGATGATGAAAAAGTATTAAAGAAAGCCATTAAATACTTATCAAAGAAGTCTGATGAAGATATATATGTGTTTGCCGATATTTTATCAAAGTTGTTATATGATTTAGATGGGATAGTATATGCAGGAAATATTGGTGAAGGTGCATATACAAACGACGAAGATAAATATTTTTCAGTCGATGAATTTCTTTATTCGAGATGTGTTGTAGTGGCAAACGGAAAAGAATTTTACTACGAAGTTCTTAATAATCCCACTTCTATGTCAGAGGATATGGAATTTGAAGCTCTTCTTTATTTACCGAGTGATGCGTTCGAACTTAAACATGATGAGGAGTATGATTACGTACCAAAATTTGATTATGAAACGTACAGCAACAAGAATAAGTGGAAAGCATAATCATATTTCATTGAGGGAACAATTTAGGGATCTTTTTAAACAGGTTATTTCTGTTAAAAATTAGACTAAACTCAGAGATTCAGAAAGGAGATAAATATTTTGAAGTATATAAAATCGCAAATGCAACAACTAATTAAGGAAAATAAAGAACTGCATACACGCTTTAAAGAAATAAAGGTAGAGCATGGTCTTGAAAAAAACAATGCCCTTAAGGCCTTGTACCATTCAGAAGTTGCGGATGGAGGAAAGTATCAGGTAGCTTACCAAGCACTTGATCAGCTCAAAAAGTAGACTCTTATTTCTTATTTACACTTACTAAAAATTCTGTTATTAATGCTGGATGATATAGTGGATTAAGTTAGTGACCAAAATATGAAGTAGGTTGCTGGGTAGTACAAGGTTTCTATTCAATAGATAAATGATATTCTAAAATCAAAGCGCTTTTCTGGAATTAAGGAAAGGTCGCTTAACAACATATTAATAATTTGCCATAAGTGAATAAGGTAAAATAGTATATTCTTGAAGGGGAAGTCTAATTGAAAAAGATGGATTAATCTGACGTTTAATCATAATCTTAGACGTAACTGATATCTTATCAAGATAAAAAAACAAGAGAAAAAAAACTCCATTAAACGAAGTTTTACTATCTTGCCGAATGTAATTTTTATTTATCTGTTTTTGGAGTCAATATAATATTCTCTTCTAACTGATCACTCCACTCAATTGAAAAAGTAATTTTATCATTTTCTGTAATTATTATTTCTCTAAGTGGTTCCTTTTTAATTATACTACCATCAGTTAGGGATTCTTCACCACCTGTACTGAACCTATTACCATTAAGAAGCCACTTCACTCTTTCTGGAGCTTCTCCTTGAGCAAGATAGGCTATCTCTATAGTGAGAGAATATGTTTCATCACCTGTTTCAACCAATTTTGCTGATATACTCCAATTTTCAGAGTTTCCTTCAAAATAATGCTCTTCACTAATGTAATCGCCTTTGTAAATAGTGCTGGCCACAATATAAATTGCAACTGCTATAATAATAGAAATTATCACTAAAACCAAAGATGATTGTTTCATAAAATCTCCTTAATTATATTATATATATCTATAATAATTAATGAGAATTATATGTCCAATATTATTTAACTATGTTCTTTATTTGTAAAAACTTATAGATCATTTACTTATCATACTTTTGTTGGGTCATTTTTTGGGCAAACAACACTCTAGAGTGAATTTATTATTATCTTCCGTTACAAACACCTGCAAACCTTTATAAATTTATGGAAAGAGTTTTGAAGATGCGCTTCCTTTAAAGATAAATTTTGAAATTTGGTTGGATCGCTTAATTATGGCTCAAGGAAGAATTTGGTATTGCCCTATTTATCAATTTTAATAAAAGGAGTAGGTCAATTTGTTGAATGTAGATGAAATAATGCTCAAATTAAAGTTAGTATTTCATAGCTTAATCTCATTCATAGGCTTCATTAGCGTTGTATTGCATATCGTTTATTCTCCTGATTCTTTGATTTCTACGACAAAACTCACTATTCATACTAATCTTATCGTTTCCATAACATTCTTACTCAGCAGTTTAGCTATTTTATCAAAAAAAAACGAAATACCCTTTCTCGATTTTTTAAAGAACTGTTCAATCATTTATATGTTCGTTGTTATTTTTACCTATCACTTCCTTCTCGCTAGTGGTGGGGAATATGTTGGAGTTCGGATTATCACTAACTTTACTCTTCATTACTTAATTCCGATACTCGTCTTTATTAATTGGATAGTTTTTGAAATTAAGAAAAAATACAGCTTGAAATTCATCTTTTATTGGATGTTTTATCCTTTACTTTATACTGCCGTTTCATTGTTGAGAGGCTTGTTTGATGGGTTTTATCCTTACTTCTTTTTAAATCCTAATGGAGAAATTCCAGTAGGCGTTGGCAGTTATTCTAATGTCGCATTATTCATTACCGCTTTTTTATTTGTTTATCTAATTCTGGGTTTTTTATTGATCTCTTTAAATAGGATAATTCTATACTTCAATAATAAAAGCAATATATATTCTAAACAAATGTAAGTAAAACAAATGTGCTTTGAATCAACATCGAACATATTTACAGATATCATTACTTCAGGCAATCCTTCTTTTGCTATGGTATAAATAAGAAACAATTCTTCCATTAATTTTAAAATATAATTCTAAATAATGGTGTAAAACATTTTAATTTTCGTAATAAACATTTAATCCTCTTATTCAACAAAAGCGCGATTATGATAGAAGCTAAAAATCTAATAATTAGCGATCTTCAAAAGTAGAGGTGCATTTCATGCTGAGATGTGCCTTTTAAATATTGAAAGCAAAGATATTAAGTATCACAGAATTTAAGAGGAAATGAAAAATAACTGATTCAGATTCCATTAATGTAGGTAATTATAATGGTAAGAGCTACAACTTTTACAAAGCGACATCCTAGAACAAGGATAAGCGCTCATTTTTCACTTTAGGGGGTAGCGTCAGGAAAAAGCGCAAATTAAAAAGCCCAACTTCTCTGCAAAACAAAATAGGGAAAGTGAGCTTTTCAGTTACTTCATTATTTTTATTTGAACTAATATAAAACTGCTAAGTTGATTTTTTAGCTCATTTATTTATTGAATTCATTAACTGGAAGAAGTATTCAGGTTTATGAGTCTTATTTAGGTTATACCATGAATGTAATGTATCTGGTGCAAATACATCTAATTTTTTCAGTACTTCCATCGCAAATTCCAGAGGAGCTATTCCTGATGCAGTAACTAAATTCGTGTCAGTTACCGCAGATCCTACCTCATAAAACTTTTCTCCTTTATAGTTAGGACATACCATTTTAGTGTATTCTAAATTATTACTTGTATGCTTTCTAGTATCTAAGTATCCCATATTCGCAAGGGCTTCAGTTGCACCACAAATTGCAGCAACAATAGTGCCAAGCTTTAAGGCTTCGCCGATTATTTCCAATATAGGTTGATGAACTTCTTCATTCCAAGTAGTCCCTCCTGGTAAAATTAAAAGATCCTTACTCTTAAGAGTACATTCATCAAGGGAAATATCTGGTTTTATGCTCAGTCCTCCCATAGTAGTAATCATTTCTTTATTAGCTCCTACTGTAACTACTTTTAAAGGTGCTAGATCTTTTTTGAAATATCTTCCTGAGTTTAGTTCAGCAATTAAATATCCATATTCCCAGTCCGACATTGTATTAAATACATATAGAAAAACTTTCTTTGTTTGCATTCAATAACACTCCAATCACAATTGATATAGCTATTATAATAAAACTTCCCTGACAGTTAACGTCAGGGAAGTTATCATACTTGATGAAATTTTATTAATTCCGACAGAACTTCAATAAGTCTTTTCTTAAGACTTATTGGCTCAATAACTTTAATAGATTTATTGTACGGTAAAAGTAAATAAGGTACATATGTATGTATCATATCTTTTTCAAGAAGAAAAACTGCTTGATTTGAAGTCCGTTCTTGTAAATAATGTCCTAAAAACCAATGTTGGCAAACATCATTAAGTGTACTTTCATTTCCATTAATAACTAAAGAAGTAATCCCTTCCTTATCTTCTATAGTTGGAAGGAGGTTTTTCATAAAAAAGTCACGTGCTGAAAAATTTTCTGGCTGGTTAAACTTATTTTCAGTCAGCATTAGACTTTCAATTCGATCTACTCTAAAACTACGGATATCATTCCTAAGACGACAAAATCCAATCACATACCACTTATTATTCCAATAGATAATTCTGTACGGATCGACCAATCTATCATTTAATTGCTTTTCGCCACTTTTATGGTAAAGAATTTTTACTGAGTACCCGTCAGCTACGGCCTGCTCCAACTCCTTCAAAAGAGGTTCCATAGAGAGTGAACTTAATCGACTTATTACTTCAAGACTAGTTAAATGTTGGTTTATCTTTGATTTTTGCTCTTGATTTGAGTATTTACTTAGTTTTGAAATGGCCCTATTTAGTGCTTCACCTCCGTAATATCCGGCTTCTTCTGCAAAAACAGCAGCGTGAAATAGTGAAGTTTGCTCCTCAAAATCAAAAAAAAGAGGAGCCTCAATAAAATTGTTTAATAAAGTGTATCCACCGTTATGTCCTGGTTCTGAAATTATAGGTACGCCACTTGTTGAAATTGTATCAATATAACGATATACAGTCCTTATATTAATTTCTAACCTTTCTGAAATTTGTTGTGCAGTAATTTTTTCACCTGAATGAAGCATCCACAGAATTGCTAACATATTGTCAATTTTAGGCATATAATTCCACCTCTATATGAAATTTATTTTCTATTTAGCCAACTAATAAAAATCAAAATTAATTTTGTCTATTATCTCATTATTTCATAGGATAAAAGATATATTTTTACTAATCTTATTGAAAGTCATTTATTTCTTGTATCTATTTACAGTTAGCTATAGATTTAAGGTGATATTTGCCAATATCTTTAATTTAGATTTACCAAATTATCTGTGGGAAACACATGGAGTAATCTACAGAGTATACATCCTTACCTATGTTACTAACATCTATAGAGTAAGTATGAAATTTCCCTTTTACAGGTTTTACTAGATCTTTTCCTTTTTCAGCTTCACTTATCTGAACTGACTACTGCTTTGAAGATTGTTTAACTGGTAATTCATCAAGGTTAAGGCTTTCGCCTTTAAGGATGTTGCCGCAATCAATAAGAGTAATAAGGTACATATTGAATTTGTTACACATAATTTCCATCCTTCCATTAGATAAAGCCTTAATTTTTCCTAAAATGAATATATTAATAAATAAACATTTTGTAAAAATATATAAGTTAGTTGACTGTATGTAGTACCTTAATCTTTGAGATATTAATGATTTTCGACATTGACATTGATCTTAAGCAAACGAAGCACTGTTTTTGAATAAGAATGTGGGCTCTTTATCGTGTTAAAGAACAAGTTATTGAATATTACAAATGGATTTTTATGTTAAAATGATTATGAGCTTATGAAGAAATAGAATCAAACAAATGGGCAGATACAGAGGAAGTTAAAATCAATTTAAGTAGGGGTATAATGAAACTATTTAGTATATGGTCAATAATTTTTATCTTTTTAAGTTTATTATCTTTTGGCTTAAACTTGCTATTAGATGGTTATTTTGAACCAATTGCACTTATAGGGGGTATCTTTTTATTAATAGGAGTTATCCTTAGCTTTATTGCTATTACGAAAAAGGAAAATGGGAAAATAAAGTTCATATCACTCGCCTCATTTTTTATAATTTTATTATTAATAACTTGGTTTGAACCATTTCAAGTTGTTCGTATAATGACTTGGCTTATAAATATCTCTCAACTGTTAGCTTAATTTTAATATGAATAACTCAAAATAGAAAGCGCCATTCCTCAGGTAAGGATTTGCGCTCTTTACCATTTTTTAAGGGCGATATTATTGACAAACAATGATGTAATTCATGTTAAAATTAGGAAGCAATTATGAAATTGCTGTTTTTTGATTAAAGTAAGTAATATCATTATAGTTTCAGGGGGAATAATGATGAGCTTATATCTCTATAATTATTCTAAAGTGCTTAAAAAAAACTTTATGTTAGTCATTGTGGCCTCATTTTTGTTACCGTTAACATTTTTTATATGGGCTGGCGTTCCTTTTTTTATAATTGGGAGTACAGTGGCAGAATTCACCTCTAACTTGGTGATTATCCATCTTTGTATCGCACTTTCAGGAGGTTTTTTGTTTTCTCTGTTTTTTGTGCCAATCAATTTACAAGTTGCAAAAAATATAGCTGAGATTAAACAATGTAGTGTGTGAGATTCTTTTATAAGCATAGAAGTAATTTGGTTATTAGTAAGTTCTCTAATATTTGAATTAATTTTTAGTATAGTTGTTAGATTATAGAGTGAAGCGGGACATTTATAATAAATACAATAAGTGGATATTAGATTACGACAAATAGATAAATTGTCAATGGAAAGGTGCTATACAAAGTCTACTAGGACATGAAAAAGTGAAACAACCAGGGTTTATGCTCAGTTAAGTGGAAAGTTAAGGCATCAGCTCAATAATCAAATACTTTCAAAAAGATATTTAACGAAAAAGAGCACAGTAATTTGTGCTTTTTTTCATTAAGGCCAAATTGTTTAATAATATGGGTAGATAATTACTAAAAAAATAGGAAGAGTTTTGAAAAAATATATTAAGAGGCAGAATACTGAAGAAGGATTTCTTATTTCTTTATAGAATATTTTTATAATGTTAGCCGAGTTTAGTTGAGTTGAGAAGAGAAAGGTGAGATGAGAATGGGACAAATTAAAATTTATGGGGTTAAGGACAGGTTAAATCCAATTAAGGAAACATTATCGAATGTTATTCATTCGTGTATGGTGGAAGTACTTGAATTTCCTTCGGATAAGAAATTTCATCGATTTTTCCCTATGGACATTGAAGATTTTTATTTTGCAAGCGGGAGAACTGAAGCATATACCGTAATTGAGGTTAGTATGTTTGAAGGTCGATCGGTAGTAGCTAAGAAACAATTACTAAAGCTACTATTCGAACGTATAAATAGTGAATTGAGTATATCTCCTAAAGATGTTGAGATCACAATTTTTGAAACACCAAAACATAACTGGGGAATAAGGGGATTACCTGGAGATGAGTTAGCCCTGAATTATAAAGTTAATGTATAAGTAAAAGGCGGTCAGTTCTTGACCGCTTTTTAGCTTATTCAAGTACGGTATTAAACTAACCAGGTTAGAAAAAAATAGAGTTTACATCGACTTTTAGAATTTTTATTGTTTAAAACAATATCTGACTATTATATGCTTATATTTCATTATGTTTGGGTTTTATACCAAAGTAAAATGGATAAGATTAACCAATAGGTACCTTAACGTACAAGAATAATGGAGTTGATTCTATGAGTAAATCTAAGGGTAAAGGCGGAACAGGCAGAGGAACAGGTAAGAAAGGTTGGAATCGTTGGCAAGCTAGTGCAAATAAGACAAAGAGTGCCAAACCCTACAAAAGTAAAGGTGTTAAAAATCGCGATGGTACAAAGACAACTGGCAATAATACTGGTGATACCTCCGAAAAATAGTGACTGTTGCTAAATAACTATCATTTCTAAATGAACTAATGGATGAAATAGTTGAGGAGGATCCAGCTGCCAATTAAAGAATTATTATTCAACTAATGGAGTGCATTCCTTCAACAAGCGGGCAATCAAATCGCGAATGTGTAACATTCGTGTCTTTTTTATGTAAAAGACCATATTCTGGAAGAAGCTCATCTCACCAATTTTATATTTACATATTATGTTAATGTCATGGTAATATAGTTTTAATAACAAATGCGATGAAGAGAAGAGTAGATAAGATTCATTCTTTCTAGAGAGCTCCGTTTGGTGGAAAGGAGTAAGGGTGTTTTATTGAATCAAGCCTCTGAGTATCATATTGGAACCTTTTAGGGGATAGTGTGACGGGAGCTCCCGTTATAGAGCTAAGGTAATAGTTTTTTGTACCTGATAAGATTAATATGGTGACATATTAATAAACTGGGGTGGCACCACGATTATTAAATCTCGTCCCCAAGACATTGATCTTGGGGGTGGGATTTTTTGTATTGTTCCTGGGTTATTTATATACGGAAAAGGTAAATATTTGTTTTTTGTAGATAGGATTCTTTAGTTTTTGTGTTAGAAAGGAGAGTGGTAGGAATGGTTTTGAAGGGGAAAATTTCGTCTTGGAAATATCCCTCAATCCTATTACTTGGAATTGGGGTCTCGAATTTGGGTGAATGGATTTATTTCATTTCTCTTAATTTAATCGTTTTGGATTTGACTGGTTCACCTCTTGCGGTATCAGGACTTTATATCATTAAACCACTGGCTACTTTATTTACGAATTTTTGGGCTGGTAGTATTATTGATCGATTAAACAAACGAAAACTAATGGTTTTTCTTGATATATTCCGAGCTGTATTTATAGCTTTATTACCTTTTATGTCATCCATTGCACAAATTTATTTAGTAGTATTTATTATAAGCATGGCGAGTTCTATGTTTAGTCCAACTTCAATGACATATATTACAAAGTTACTTCCTCAAGAACAAAGAAAACAATTTAATTCCCTTCATAGTCTAGTTACTTCTGGAGCATTTTTAATAGGGCCAGCAGTTGCAGGGTTATTGTTCTTTATTGGAACTCCAATTTTTGCAATCTATACAAATGCAATTGCGTTATTTATTTCAGGTATGATTACATTACTAATGCCTGATATAGAAAAACAAACAGTTATATCATCAACTAATAATAAGCTATCGATGGAAATAATTAAAAGGGATTGGTATGCTGTAGTTGAATTTAGTCGCGGATCTAGTTACATTATGATGATTTACTTTTTGTTTAGTTGTGTAATGGTCATTATGGCAAGTGCTATAGATTCTCTTGAAGCAGCTTTTGCCAAAGAGGTATTATTTTTGTCAGACAGTGAGTATGGTTTTTTAGTAACCATTGCTGGGGCAGGTATTGTAGTTGGAGCATTAATTAACTCTTTAGCAGTTAAAAAACTAAGAACCTCATTTTTAATTGGTTTAGGTTCAGTACTAGTGTCAACTGGATATATGATTTATGCTTCTTCAAGTTCATTTATTATTGCAGCACTGGGGTTTTTTATCCTAGCTTTTTTCATCGCTTATGCTAATACAGGCTTTCTAACATTTTATCAGAACAATATACCAGTTGATGTTATGGGGCGTATTGGAAGTGCTTATAGCTTAATCCAAGCGATTTTAATTATAACTGCAACTAGCATTATGGGAGTTGTAGCTCAAATTACTTCAATTCAGGCAGTTGTGTTTTTTGGTGCTTCAGTAATGTTGGTATTATCCATAACGTTGTGTCTATTTAGCTTATTACCTTCAAAAAAACATTTTTATGAAGCTGATGCTGAATCTAATAGAAGTATTAGTCTTTAAGCAGAAAATACAATAACCATTGTATTAATCTTCAGCAAGAGTAGCGCCTTTCTAGAATAAAGAAAGGTGCTTATTTTGTTTAAAACCATTTTTGGCATAAGAATTGAGAAGACTTTTATAAATAGAAGCAGTACCCTAAAAAAATAATAATATGTAAAAACAGCCTGTGTGTCAAAATGGAAAAAATAGGGTGGTGGGATGATGAGAAGGTTATTAGTAGCTCTTTTATGTATAGTTATTTTATCTGGGTGTAGTGAAGATCTATCCTTCTCTGAAGTAAGTAAGGATGTTGTTAATAAAGACATCAAAACGTTTATTAGCAATGTTAAAAATGAAAACGGAATATATCTTTACTTGGATAAACAAAATACTATTTATGTCTATTTGAATGCTTCAAATGTAAAACAAGGGGAGAAGGCTAATCATTTTAACGATTTTGATGTTCAAGGAAACGGTGATACTTTACATATTCTTTATAACAGAGATAAAACAGATGACTATTCGAACCAGTCTTTGAAGTATGAACTCTTATATAAGGTGAATGCAGATAAAAAGTACGATAATATTAAGTCTTATAGTAATGGTGAGGAGGTTCCTTTTGATCTAGTTACAGGGAAACAATAATTACTTTGCTAAAATAACACATACTTTGTCTATATAATGATCCTCTACAAACAAAGCGCGTTGACTGAACAAGTAGCCACCTTTTTGACCGGGTACAGGTTAGGTTAATGCATTATGAAAAATTATGATAAGGTTATTACATAGATAGAACAAAGGGAGAGTTTTTTAATTATGATAGAAATTATAGGAAATAAAGTTGTTTTAAAAGGGGCAACAAATAAGGACATTGAAGAACTATATTTTTGGAAATTTGAAGAAAAGGAACAAGAGGCTAAAAAGTGGAACGGACCTTATATTCCAGAAGAGAAAATTACTAAAGATGAGTACCAAAAAGATTGGGAAAAGGAAATCTTTCCAGACATACCTGCTTCACTTGTTATAAAATGCGAAGGAAAACCTATTGGTTATGTTGGGTCTTATTGGGTAGATAAAAACACAAACTGGCTTGAAACAGGGATTGTTATTTATGACAGCAATTTTTGGAACGGAGGCTTTGGTACAGAAGCCTATGAACTTTGGATTGATTACCTTTTTACATCTACTGATATACATAGATTAGGTATGTCTACTTGGTCAGGAAACATAAGGATGGTAAAGGTTGCAGATAAATTAGGAATGAAAGAAGAAGCGAGAATAAGAGATGCAAGAATGGTTAATGGTGAATATTTTGATGCAATTAAGATGGGAATTTTAAGAAAAGAATGGGAAGAGATAAAAGGCATTTAATTTTCACTTTATCTTCAACAATAGTTGAAAAGGAAGAAACCCATTATCATAAAGGAGTGGAAGTAAACTTCTAAAAGAAGGTGATTGATTTGAAGAAGAGTTTACTAGTTATAGTCATTCTTGCAGCCAGTTTAGCTGCAGCTGGATGTGATGTCCTTCAAAAAGATGCTTATGATTATATGAGCGAAGTGCGATCTACTGAATTGCAAGATGAATCAACTAATGGGGTAAGTTTAAGAGATAATTCTGAAAGTGTAGAGAAGAACCTAGGGAAACCCAAGAGAATTGAAAAAAGTGATTCAGTCACTCATTTATCATATGGAAATGATGGTCTCTCTATTACATTAGATGATGATATAGTCGTCGAATACCAGATCAATAGTAAGGTGTATCAAACGGTTAAAGGGATCAAAGTAGGTAGTAGCAAAGAGGAAGTCATCCAG
Organism: Metabacillus sp. YM-086; assembly: GCF_048059995.1. Lineage (NCBI taxonomy): Bacteria > Bacillati > Bacillota > Bacilli > Caryophanales > Bacillaceae > Metabacillus > Metabacillus sp. YM-086. The sequence goes on from NZ_JBLUOI010000014.1 coordinate 55,876, forward strand.
CAGTACGGATCGAACTATTATACGAATAAAGAAAATAAAAGCTATAAGAGGATCGGTTACTTTGATAAAGAATCGAATCGACATATTGAATTTTTCTTAAAGAACAATCAAGTTATATATATAACAGTAGTCGATATTTCTTAAGTTCTCGACTTGAGATAGTCTTTGATGAAGAATAAAATTAAGCGGTATGATAAATCTGATGATATCTTTAAAGAGAAATTAGATGTGAATATAAAAGAAGTAAAAAAAGATATTTATGCTTCTAGCAAACAATAGTCTGAGGGAGAGGACCTAAGCTTTGGTCCTCTTGTTCCTGATAAATTATAAGTAAAAACTATTTAAAAAAGCACCATATTTCCGGTTTCTTTTGCATGTTTCTCTGCCTTTTTTAAAAGGGTAACAGAAATTACTGTCAAAAGTGCTAGCACTCCAAAAAGAACAGTGAATTGTCCTGTTAATTCTAAAATTCCCTTACCATTAAGTATTAAATCACGGAATATATCAAGAACATAAGTTAAAGGGAAAATCAAAGCAATGATTTTTCCCCATAGTGGAAAGGCAAGTACAGGTATTCTTACACCTGAAAAGAACTGCATAGGTTCTTCGAAGATGGTAAACAAAATTCCTGCATCTCGTGAGAATAGAAAGACAATATTAAGAAAGCCACCCCACACAATAGCGGAAATGCTGAGTAGTAGTAAACCAAGAGGTACATTCCACCAATGGATATTTCCAGCATTACCTGTTACCACAAGTACAAGTAGAGTAAACACAGTAAAAAGCCATACAGCTTCTATAAGATTACCTGCAGCTCTTGAAAACATGACTACTATACGTGAAACAGGAGTTAAAAAAATCAATTCAAGTGTTCCTGCTTGACGTTCATATGACATTCCCCAAGCCGATTGAACAAGGCTCCAAAAAAATATATACCCTAAATAGCCCGTTAATAAAAACATCGTAATTTGGTTAACACTCATATAACTAGAGAGTGAACTAGATTCAGATAAATTAAATGGTTTAAAAGAATAATAAGATGTAACAAATAATAGAGATGGCCAAACCAGTAAAGAAAAATAAATAAGTTTGTTATGAAAGTTATGTTGATGACTTTTTAGTGTCTCTGCAATTAGAACTTGAAGGAACTTCATGCCAATTTCTCCTTTTAATGTAAGAATTGCATCCTCTAGGCGCGGTCGTTTCAATTCAAGCTTTTGAATGGCCACTGCTTCCTTAATGTAAACACTAATAATAAGTGCAGTCGGATCAAAAGGTGCAATAACATGCATTTCCGAAGAATCAACACGTTCAGAGAATTCAATTGAACAACCTGTAAGGCTTTGTTTGATTCTATTTTTTTGAGAATTAGATAAAGAACTACTTTCAATTTTCACATGATAATTCTTTACGACTGAGGCAGTAATATTTGCAGGAGTATCATGTAATATTAAAGAACCTTTTTCGATGATATACACTCTGTCACAAAGTTCTTCTACTTCTTCAAGGTAGTGACTAGTTAATAGGATTCCTTTCCCTTCACTTTTAGCTAGTTTTTTAACCATATCTCTCAGTTGTTTCGCCACTGGAGCGTCAAGCCCCAGTGTTGGCTCATCCAAAAATAAATACTTTGGATTATTAATGAGTCCCCGTGCAATTTGTAGCCTTTGCTTCATTCCTTTTGAGTACAGTTCTACTGGCGTATCAGAGGCTTCTGACAAACCTACTTCGTCTAATAAACTTATAATTTGACCTTCTAATTCTTTTCCTGATAATCCGTATAGCTTACCAAAGTAACGGAGGTTTTGAGCACCAGTTAAACGCCAGTACAACATTCTTTCGCCACCAGCAATCATATTAACCATACTTTTCACCTTCATAGCATCCTTAACGGCATCAAAACCATCGATCATAATTTTTCCTTCTGATGGATTTAGTAGGGTTGAGAGCATTTTAATAGTAGTTGTTTTTCCAGCACCATTTAAACCTAGTAATCCAACGATTTCTCCTTCACCAATCGTTAAATTAAGACCCTTTACAGCACTTAACTTTTGCTTTTCGGAAGTGAAAATGTTCTTCTTTTTCTTAATGGTATAGACTTTTCCAAGATTCTTAGCTTCTATCATATACTTATCACTCCTTATCCAAAATGCTTTTCTAAAACGTATTTTTCCATTCTCTTAATAAAATAAGTTCCAATTGGAAAATAGATGATTCCAAGAATGATCATTTTCCAAAGGAAAGGGAGGATATCTGAGAGAGATTTACCTTCAATCCAAACTAATCTTAATGCATCTACCCCATATGTTAACGGCATAATAGTTCCAATCCATTTTAATATGTCTGGTAGAAAATTTGCTGGAAACGTAATGCTACAAACTAGCCCCATCAATACAAAAAGTGTGTTTTGTGTAATATATGTATCTCGGAAATAGAGCATAAGTGAACCGAGTATAAGTGCTTGGCTAAACGTAGAAACAACCAAAATTAGAATTACAACAAAGACCGAAAGCCAATTAATATTCTTTAAATGTAGTCCAAAGAAGTAACCAGTTATAGTAATTACCGTAAATTCAATACCTACGCGGGTTAACCCCTGAGCTACATAACCTAAAAAATATCCTTTTCTTGAAGATGGTGTCAGAAGTAGAGCTTCAAGAGTTCCTTCTCTTAGTTCGGTGATAATAGCTCTACTTGCTATCATAAGGAGGGAGACTGAAAAAGAATAGAGGATCCCTCCTAATATGACATAAGAAAGATAATCATCAGTACCCGCATATGTAAGAAAACTTCCTGACAAGTCTTTTTTAAAAACGTAAAAATACGTTAAATAGGCAAAGATGATAATGTAAAAACCACTCAATATATGACCTAAAAAGAATGACCATGGAAATGCACGTTTCATCACTAAGAAATTTCGCTGAAACGTCGCAGAAAAATGTAACCACATTATTTGTCCTCCTTATGGCCAATAAAAGTCTGATCGAAATATTGGTTAATATCGACCTTTAATTGGTCCAAAGTTTTTTCGTTTGCTTTATAAAAAACAAAATAGCCATGTCTTTCTCCCTTAATAAGATTTGCCTTCTCTAAAATCTTTAAGTGTTTTGAAATTGTAGCTCTTGCCAAACTTGTTAAATCGGTTAATTGCTGTGTGCAATAAGAATGGTGATAGAGTAATTTGAGTATCTGCAGGCGAGATTTATCACTTAAAGCAGACAGGATACAAAGTAAGTCATCCGGAACAGCATCTTCTACAAATTCATCTGGAAGGGGTACCTGTAAATAAACAATGATTTCTGGAACTTCCATTCCAACAAGAAGATGAGGTGCAATGAAACTAGATGGGTAAATCGTTAAGGTATTTATTTCTTCATATCGAAAGACCCATGTATCAGCCTTGAAGAACTTTAACATTCTTGTATCAAGCTTGAAACGAGGATGTATTGAGTTCATAGTTCCAAAGGGATCCTGTGCAAAGTGATTTTTTATTTCATGTACTGCTTTTATTAACCATGGTTCCACTCTGAACAACTCTCTAGCAAAATGTTTTTGGTGATAACTATATAGAAAATCACATAGCTTCTCACGGTAGTAGCTAGGATTGGAGCGGACTTCAACTTCAGCTGAAGTAGATTCTTCTAGTGGAATGTCAGTTCTCATTCCAAGCAATAAAGAGAGAAACTCGTTTTCTTTTAGAAGGTTAATTCGTTCAATTGCCTCCTCAACATGCTTTTCTTCATATTGAAGAACATCAACTAAATCCAGAAAGTTTAACCATTCATTGCTCAACTCCCCAAAATAGCAAGCGGTATCCCATAAAGAAGAAGACATATTACCCTTTGTTTGAACAGCCCAATCAAGCCTCGTCAGGTGATGAGAGGGATTGTTCAATACATGTAGACTAGTTACTAATTCACGAAATGGTGAGTAAATAAAGCGTACATGTTTCGAGAACCATTGATTTATTTTTTCCATTACTATCTTCCTTTTATCTGATTCGTCATATAACGAATCAAATTTATAATTTTGCAAAATTATTCAATACAATATATAAAAGTAAATAATTTGTCAACCAATTTCTTTGAATCTATTAAAGGAACAACTATTTTAGTTTGTTAAAGGTTAGATTTTGAGGAAATGTAACTACAGTTGAATTAGTTGTGAGTAGCAAAAATAGTGTCGTTTGTTACAATGAGTTTGATGGATCTAACAATGTAATTTTCAGTCCGGACAAGGCTTGTTTTCCAATAAATAATATAAGATACAATAAAGTAATACATATAAAAAACAATTTTCAATAAGGAAATCGCTCTTTTTCATATATAAGGACAGATCGTGTAACATCAATTAAAAGATGTGAAGAAATATCTTAAACTACAGGATCAATTATAAATTATAAGACGAAATAAGGGTGATGCTATAATTTAGAAAGACTTTGCTCTTAAACAAGGGGGAAATATGATGGATACAACACAACATAATAGCAACGCATGGGATAAGAAGGTTGAAGAAGGTTCTAGATACACTCAAGCAGTAAGTAGTGAAGTAATTGAAAAAAGTAAATCAGGTGAATGGGCAATCACTGTCACAACTGAAAAAACAGTTCCAAGAGATTGGTTTCCAAAATACATAAAAGGGTTAAAGATACTATGCTTAGCATCAGGCGGTGGTCAACAAGCACCTGTTCTGGCTGCTGCTGGAGCAGATGTAACAGTTACTGATATATCTAAAAAGCAGTTAGAGCAAGATGAAAAGGTAGCTAAACGTAGTGGATTAACTATAAAAACTGTTCAAGGTAACATGTCAGATCTCAGTGATTTTGAGGATGAATATTTTGATATTGTAGTTAATCCTGTTTCCAACTTGTTTGTAAAAGATGTATATCCTGTATGGAATGAGATTTCAAGAGTGTTAAAGAATAAAGGGATTTTAATTGCTGGTTTTACTAATCCTTTATTATGGATTTTTGATGACAACCAAGAAAGAAAAGGGATACTTGATGTTAAACACTCCATTCCTTCATCTACTTTGGACTATTTGCCTGAGAATGACGTTCAAGATTACATCAATTCAAGTCAAACAATTGAATACGCACACACTTTGGAAGATCAAATTCAAGGACAAATTGATGCAGGATTTGTTATAACTGGTTTCTTTGAGGATGATTTTGGCGGTACAAGGATATTAGACAAACATATAAAAACTTTTATTGCAACTAGAGCTACAAAGATAAAGATTGATTAAACAATATTTTGCTAGGCTAAAGGATACGTTTATTCAATTCCATCCTTGATAATCAAAGCGCCTTTCAGGAAAACAAGGAAATGCGCTTTTCAGTTAAGGACCATAAAATAAAAGATCAAAAGAGTCTCGATTATTAAATTAGTAATACATGTATGAAACTTTGTATTTCCCTAAACGTAAAATATAGGTAAAGATGTTGAATTATTTAAAAGGGAGGGTTTTTATGACTCAAGGAGGACTTAATATAGGAGACATAATTTTTCAATTATTAATGCTTTTATGCTTCATAGGTATTCCAATAGTAATTGTTATTCTATTGTTAATTATGAATAAAAGGAATAAACGACTAAAACGAATAGAAGAAAAATTGGATAAGCTAATTGGAGAAAAAGAAAATAAAAAAACATAGATGTGTAATTTTTTTGTTACTTATCAAACCAGTTAAATAAAACAGATGATTATTCAGTGTTTCTTCCAGCTCATCAATTTTAAAGTTAAGGGCAGGTACGCTGTTAAAGTGTGGAGGCTTATATGATATTTATATGGGTTTTGGGGATTTCAGGAATAATATATTCAGTCTTTTTAGTGGCTGGGTTTCCATCAACAATGGATTTATTATCGGGATTTATATTAGGTGCAGTAATTGATTTGTATATATTAATCAAGAAAAAGAAGTTAATAAAATGAAGCACGTTAATAAATGGGTTGTTCAGTAGTTTATTAATTAAGAAGAGTAAAACAGTGAGGTGTATAGATGGGTATCGGGTTTATAGTCTTTGGTATTTTGATCTTTCTATTTAGTTTTTTTATACCCGATGGAGTTGGTACAGCATTACTAGTTTCGATTATTCTTATTGCTTTAGGAATAATTATTAATAAAAATAAGAGCAAGCACTAGGTAGTTTCACTACCTTATTATATACCTAGCGATCTTTTATAAATATAAATTTCAACAATCAGAGCGCCATTCTTGAATAATGATGTCGCTCTTTTTTATTTAAAGGCGGATCTTTGGAAAATAATTAAAAGATTGTTATGAAATATACGTAGCAAGTTTAGTGAAATAAAGCAAAAGGACAGCTTAAGTGTAAAGACCTGGAATTCTTTTCGCTTTTAACACAAAAGGAAAATGTTGGTATGAAAGGAGTGTGTTTATGTTAAAAAGGGCTAACAATTTTGGGATGGACGAAAACGAGTTCTGAAAGGTAATAGATATGTTTGAGTAAAAACATTCAGGCGATGAATATATTATTTACTTTAAAATCAATTTCCTTTTTACCTTTTGAGGTATATTTCCTTCAAAGAAATCTATTTACTATATTTCTTTAGACCGATTTATATAAAACATGATCTAATTCTCCCTCGGTTAATTGAGCTGGATTTGAAGTAGGGTATACTCTACCATCTTCCTTATTTATTTCGCAAACGTACTAGGGTATATAGTACAATACTACTACTCTTCATTTTTTATTTTACTCCAAAATAAAAGGATGAAAATTAAAATCCAAAAACTCCATACCTCAAAAAATCCACTATTTTCCCACATGACTGCAAATGGAACTTGGAAGGTTAAAAAGGCTAATACGCCTGAAAATACTATAATAATCAGTTTAATAATCATATTCTAATTGAACCTCCATCTTTTTCATAATTTTACAGTACCTTTAAAATCACATAGATACAAGGACGGAAGCTTAAAATATCTAATTTTTAATATTAATTTCAGAAGAAAAATGACTCAACTAACGGGCTTGAGACCAAGATCAATCTTCTGCAATAAAGGTGCCTTTCTGGAATTAGGAAAGGTGCTTACTTCTGTTAAAATGTCAGATTGGAGAAAATCACTTAGAAATGGAAAGATGTTTGTGAAGGCTTTACTTAAACTACCTGGCAGGAAAGTAAAAGAACCTTTATTGTTTATTTAATGGAAATAACAGGATAACAGAGGTGGGATGTAGAACCAATTAACAGGTCACAAAACTAGGGAGGACTATAAATGAGTAAATTCAGTTTGTTTGGTAAGTTTGAGGTACAAGAAGGCGAACGAGACACAATGGTAGATATTTTATTGGAAGCAGCAGAATCAATGAAAAATCTTGAAGAATGCGAGATATATCTTGTGAATATTTCGGAAGGTGAACCTAATTCTGTTTATGTTTATGAGGTGTGGAGTAATGAAAATGCCCATCAGGCATCTCTAACTCTTGAAGCTACAAAAACTTTAATAAAGCGTGCAAAACCAATTATTACTGGTATGGACAGAATAAGTACCCTAAGAACAATGGGTGGGAAGGGTATTTAAACAACTACTTATACTAAAAACTTTTGTAAACTAACCAAAACAAGCTTTTAATTAATCAATTAAAGCATTTTCCATAAAAATATTGATTATTTTCTACCAGTGTTCCACTACAATGGGCTTACATGAGTTAGGCGCTTATTCTTCAACCTCAAGATAAGCGCTTTGTATAAATCATTTGTTTATTGAACACATAGTAGTTTCCTAACCCCTAACCTTTCTTTTTAAACATTTCCTAGTAAAACCCATAATACAAGTTAATATTAGAAAAGGTATAACGATGGGAAACAAATAACCGACTAAGTCAACAACTTTTTCTCCACTCATATGATTTAATATATGATATAAGGATGCCTTAGGTCTAATAACGCCGTTAATTATTTACTAGGTATCTTTGAGTATAATTTTAGGCGAGTATTAAATAATCCAATCACCAGTACTCAACTTTTTCAAAGGTGCTTGTTTGCCATGACAAAGTTGAGTAAACCGACCTTGCACTGCATTTATTACATGGTCACGTGAAGCAACCCCAATCCAATACCTGTTATTCTGCATAAGAGTCAGCACCCGCAACTATCAGAAGAAAGATTAGCATTTTTAGAAGAATCTGAGACAGGGAAATTCATTTCTTTCCAAGCCGCGATACCTCCAGTCAACTCTTTTACTTTATAGCCATGTTCTAATAGAAAAGATGCTACTTTGGCTGCTGTGTTACACCAGACATCCCAACAATATACAATAATTTCTTTATCTTTCGGAATTTCATGTAAATGATCCGACAACTCCTGTTGGGGAATGATATTAGCATCCTTAATTGTTAGGCTTCTTACATGTTCAGGTCCATTTCTTACATCAATTAAAAAGTATTTTTCTGGGTCGACCTGTGACAATCTCAAATAATCCATGGGGCTAATAGTTGCTTCTAAGCGTGCATTAAAATAATCAAGTGCGTTCATAAATAAGATACCTCCAGTTTTAAAGTGAACTCCAAATTTTAACAAGAAGCTCCTTCAGCAATTGTCTTTCTTGATCGCTTAAAGGGGCTAATACATCTAATTCCGTATTGATTAGAAAGTCCCAGCGTGAATCTAATACTTCATTCCCTTTAGGTGTAATCAAAAGACTATAGGACCTTCTATCGTTAGGATTCCTTGTCCTTTCTACATACCCCAAAGTTTCTAAGTGATCGATATGACTTACCATTGTTGTCCGATCAATTTGTAGGTTTTCAGAAATATCCTTTTGTGATGAATAAGGATTCGCATTAATAAATAAAAGTACCCCATATTGTCTAGCGTTAATTGCATATGGTACAAGTCCTTCAGCAAAGTTAGTTTCCATTTGCTGAAGAACTTTTCCAAGCAAAAAACCATAAGATTGATTCCATTTCTCCAAATGTAATATTTACCTCCTTATATAATATGTATAACTGATAATCAGTATAACTGATTAATTATTGAACTTCAAGTACTTATGTTTGTATAAATTTGTTATATAAAAATCTACATCAAAAAGGTGTAGCTCATATACTAGTTATTTATTCTAATACTTACATTTGAAAATAGAAAAAGGTAAAAATATATTAAGAGCTATAGAGCATGATCTAATGATAAAATAGCTAATCTTACTAATAGTAAGGAGGTTCCTTTTGATCTAGTTACAAGGAATCATTAATTACTTTGTTAAATTAACACGTGATTTGTCTATATGATATCTTCCACAAACGAAGTGCCTTTCTGGAATGAATAGAAGACGCTTTTTCAGTTAAAAGGCCATAATGTTTTTTTGAAACACATACAAGATTCATTTGACATTAACGTAGAGTAATACTTTAGCCTTGTAATATGGAGGTGTATGTTGAATGTACAATACATATAAATTTATTAATACATTCGAACAATATGAGGAATTACTTTCAATATCAGATATAGAAGAAAGAAGAGATTATTTTCGTTATAATATGATGTCGCCGTTTAAGGACATGTGGAATTTAATAAATGTTCCTATTAAAGCAAAACAAGAAAATGGTTATGACGTATTAATGGCTACGAAAATGTTAGGTTATGCAGATATTTCTAACGATAAACAAATTCAACTGGGTCTTTCCCTTTTAAAAGAAAATAACGCCTATGTGGTAGCAGAAAATACTATCAAAACGTGTATAGAAAAAGCTAATAAGGCAGGTTTGAAAGTGAACGCCGATGAAATAAAATTTGGTATGTATGTCGCAAATCCAGATAAGTTAAAACTTCAACAAGGATATACGGGATTTGGTGGTATTCCTGGATTTATTACTGTGAATATTTATCCAAATGATTATAATTTATCTAAAATACCTGCTGTTATTGCTCATGAGTTTCATCACAATATTCGTTTTTCTTATTTTGATTGGGATCATGGAAATGTAACAGTAGGAGATTATATTGTCATAGAAGGATTAGCAGATTCGTTCGCAAAAGAGCTGTATGGTACAGAACAGCTGGGACCTTGGGTGACTAGTATTGAAAGGGATGATTTAGAGTATTCAATCTATGTTATTGGAGAGGCTCTAAACATAAAAGGTTTTTCTGAAGTAAGTAGTTACATGTTTGGTGATGAGATTGCCAAACATGAAGGATATAAACCAGTAGGTCTATCTTTTGGAGCTGGTTATGCAGTAGGGTATGAGGTTGTTCAATCTTTTATGAAAAAGAATAATAAAACGATATATGAAACAACGTTAATTTCTAGTAATGAGATTATTAATGGATCTGAATTATTTTCTTTATGAACATCATATCCATTCTTTCTGTTTTAGAGTATTTCAGTGACATAAAGTTTCCCTTGTAACCAATTATTTTTCGTCGGTGGAAACCAAATGGTATTTCATCAAATATAATTTGATCAATAAGGTCTGCTATTCAGTAGACCTTATTTTTAATAAATAAAAATAATCTCCATATTTTCTTCAAATATTTGTTTTAAAATTAATAATCTCGAAAAAACGTTTTAGATATATTTAGAAAATGGATATGATCACAGTACCTTTTCAAGGCACTTTAGTTCCAATGCAAATTCAATATAACTGAAGAGACAAAGAGGTGCCATAAACATTGAGGGAATTAGTTCAAGTGGAGATCCAAGAATTACAGGACGATTACAAGCGAAATAAATAAAGTTGCTATTTATCATACACAGACTAATAAAAATGAATTGATTTCTTATTTTAATAAGTTTTGTTCTAGTTGCCATGATTATAATCCCTGGGCAAGTCGCTTTTTCTTTCAAGGAAAAAGAAAAATGACGTCTCATTTAAAAGGTCATCACATAGGTCACGAGCAATGCTTTTTTATGTTTAGATAGTGTATTCGTTTTTTGAGTCAACATATGCCCTGGATAACAGGGCAGATATTATTTTTTATCTCCATATTTCCTTCATACATTTGCTATAGAATTAACAACCAATTAAACAAAGTAGAGGTGAGCGTTGATGTATGAATTTTTCAATCAAATAAGTAATATTATGACTCACCCCTTTTTAAACCTCGCAAGGAGCTTTGAAAGCATTCCAATCCTATTCGCTTTTTTACTTGGGATTGTTGGTGCAATGGCGCCATGTCAGTTTACAGGAAACATCGGGGCAATTACTCTTTATGGGAATAAATCACTCCAAAAAGAATTAGCATGGGTCGATGTTCTCTTTTTTACTTTAGGGAAAATTGTCGTGTTTACTGGTTTGGGGATTCTGGTTTGGTTTTTGGGAAGGGGATTTGAGTCTCAACTAACATTATATTTTCCGTGGTTTAGAAAAGTTATAGGTCCAATGTTTATAATAGTCGGTATGTTTATGCTTGGTATTATTAAGGTGAAAGGGACATTAACGCTATTGGAATTGCCAAAGAGGTTTTTTCAAAAGGGAAAAATGGGTTCCTTTTTAATGGGAATTAGCTTTTCACTTGGTTTCTGTCCAACCATGTTTGTTTTATTTTTTGTTACATTAATGCCAATAGTATTTTCTACATCATATGGGGTTGTTTTGCCTAGTCTATTTGCAATTGGTACATCTTTGCCATTATTCCTAGCTATGTTCTTAATTTGGTATTACGGAGCTAGTGGTGCAGTGATCAGGAAGGGAAGAAAGGTTGGGTTATATATTCAGAGAGCTTCTGGTGTGATCTTGGTCGTATTAGGAATACTAGATACTGTTACCTACTGGACAATATAGGGATAGGATTATGTGGTAAAAAAATGTATAGAAGAGGGAAAGAAATGAAGCAAATTAATGTATTAATTGGAGTACTATTATTTTCTATATTAAATCCCATTAAAAGTGTTTTGGCTCATAATGGCATCGACGAACAAAACAGTACGAAAACTATTTTTGATCAGTGGAACATCATATTATTTGGGGCTTTAGTTATTTTTTTAGTAGCTTATATCTATTTATTTAAAAAAGAACAAGACTTTCTTAAAAAGTTTAGCTTTTTCTTTTCAGCTGTACTCATTTTTTATCTAGCGATTGGTAGTCCATTACACTTATTAGGAGATCATTATTTGTTTAGTGCTCACATGCTAGAGCAATCTCTAGTTTATATAGCATTACCGCCTTTACTTTTATTAGGTCTACCTAAACAGTTTGCTGAGGCGATTTTCACTTTTGGATTGAGATACAAAATAATAAGATTTTTAAAGTATCCCTTGGTTTCCTTATTATTATTTAATGTATTGTTTTCTTTTTATCATATTCCTTTCATATTTAATCTAGTCGTTTCAAATAATATTCTGCATAACTTAACACATGCTATTTTGACTGTTACTGCTTTCTTTATGTGGATTCCACTTATACCATTGGTTACGGAATTAGATAAATTAACAGAGATTCAGAAAGTTGGGTATATCTTTGCAGCGGGTGTTTTATTAACTCCAGCTTGTGCACTTATTATTTTTTCAGACCAAACGTTTTATCCTGTATATTCAGAAGCACCACAACTTTTTTCAATCCTTCCTCCATTAGAAGATCAAAGAACTGGTGGAATTATTATGAAAATAGTGCAGGAAATCGTATATGGAACAATGATTGGCTATATTTTCTTTAAATGGGCTAGGAAAGAAAGGTCAAAAGATATTATTCCAAGTAAAGAACATATAGGGATGTGAAATAGTGGTGAATAGGGAAAAAGTCTTAGTGATCGATGATGAGTGGAATATGAGGAATTTACTGAAAATTCATTTGTCTCCTCAATTTGAAGTGAAAGAAGCAACTGGTGGAGAAGAAGCTTTTAGTTTTCTTAAAACGGAAAAATTTGACTTAGTGATACTAGACTTAATGATGCCGGAAATGGATGGATGGGAGGTTTGTAAGGAAATAAGAGATTTTAGTCAAGTACCCATCCTTATGCTGACAGCCCGTGGAGATATAAAGGATAAGGTTCAAGGGTTTAGCGTTGGAGCAGATGATTACCTTGTTAAGCCCTTTAATTCAGAAGAGTTAATAGTAAGATCTAAAGCTCTCATTAGACGCTCAATGATGTCTTCCGATTCTCACTTAAATCCTGATGGATTCATTGAAATTTCTGATTTGAAAATAGATCAACAAGGAAGACAAGTTTATATAAAAAATCATGTTTTAGATTTAACACCAAAAGAATTCGACCTTATTCAGCTTCTGGTTTTAAACCCTAACACAGTCTTTACACGAGATATGCTTATGGATCATATTTGGGGTATTCATGATGTATTAGATATTCGAACAGTTGATTCACATGTGAAAAATGTAAGGGAAAAGTTTCGGAAAAGCGATCTTTCGTTTAATCCAATTAAAACAGTTTGGGGAAAGGGCTATAAGTTTCAAGCTCCGGATGAGGGACAATGAAGTGGCACAGCATTGTTGTCAAATTAGGTGCAAGTATCTTACTTCTTGTATTAGCCATTTTGCTTCCACTCGGTTTCATTATGAATCAGATATTTTCTGGTTTTTATTTTAGCAAAGTACAAGAGCAAATTGATGACCTTTCTAGTCGATATGCCGAATCGATAAATACATTAGATCGTCAACATCTTAACATGTTTGAACAATTGGCAACTTTAACTGGCCAAGAGATTATCATTGTGAATAAAGAAGGAGTAGTAGTAGCAAATTCAGGAATTCCAAGTTTGCCAAAAGGGGAAAAAATTAATTCAAAGGAGTTTGACTTACTTTCTATAAATAAGGCTACTCAAAAAGAGTATTATGATGAAATAAACAATAGACGTTATTTAAGTGTTGGAAAGCCAATTTATACTGATCGTGTGATCATCGGTGGGATCTATGTGTTAGCTTCAATCGAGGACATGTATCAGTCGGTAGATATGATAGAAAAATCAGTAACTTTAGCAGGAATAGGAGCTATTTTCTTAGCGTTGGGATTTATTTTTATCTTATCACGAAAATTATCAAATCCACTCTTAGAAATGGAGAAAGCAACTCGAAAAATCGCAAAAGGTGATTTAAATACGAGAGTTTCAAAAGGAACAAAAGATGAAGTTGGTTCACTTGCAGCTGCTATAAATGATTTAGCATTAGAATTACAGCGTTACCGCTCAAATAGAAGGGAATTTTTTGCAAACATATCACATGAGTTGCGAACCCCAATTACTTATTTAGAGGGGTATGCAAATGCATTGGAAAATAATCTATATCAATCTGATGAAGAAAAGGAGCAATACCTTCAAATTATCCAACAAGAAGCTAGTAGATTGTCAAAATTAGTTGCTGATTTATTCGAGTTATCTAAAATGGAGGAAGGAAAGATTGATTTACATTTTGAATCAGTAGATTTGGTCGAAGTGGTAGAAAATGCACTTATAAAGACGACAATAAAAGCTAAAGAAAAAGGATTACAAATAGATTTTAACAGATTGACTAATATTCCGAGTATCTATGCTGATGGTTTAAGAATGGAACAAATTGTTTTAAATTTGATTGAAAATTCTATCCGTTATACTGAAAAAGGTACGATAAGTGTAAAGCTTTCTAAAGAATTAAATAGCATAATTTTGGCTGTTGAAGATACAGGAATTGGTATTCCAGAAGACGATGTTCCATTTTTATTTGAGAGATTTTATCGTGTTGAGAAATCTCGATCAAGAGATTTCGGAGGGACAGGTCTAGGTTTAGCCATCGTTAAGCAACTTGTTGAACTTCAAGGTGGGGCTATAACAGTGAAAAGTAAAGTGAGAAAAGGGACATGTTTTGAGCTGACATTCCCAATTAATAGGGGAGATGTTCAGTGAGAAGGATTGAAGTTGTTTTATCTATTGGTCTAATTGCAGCTGGACTCATCTGTTTAACGATGTCTGGTTCCTTAATGTTTGAGCAGGGAATAGCTGTTTATTTTAAAACCTTTGTACAAATTTGTTTATGGATGGGAGTCCCTATCATTTTGGTTGGTGTATTTTACTTATTTTATATAAAAAAGAGGAGATAAAATATGAAGTTAAAGTCATTATTTACAATGTTAATTCTTTTTATATTATCAATTCCGGTCGATGTATTTGCTCATGGGACTGAGGAGGAACATAAACAAGAGGTTATGACTAATACCTTTTTGACCTATGGAATCTTTATATCAACAGTCTTATTAATTGTAGGGGTAATTGTATTATTGACAGTTAAGAGTCGTTTAAAGACAGTAAATGTAAAAAAACAAGAAGGAAGAATAAAAAGAGATAAGTTAAACAGATGGTTGAAGGTCAGCCAGTGGGTTTCTTTAGTATCCTTATTAGTCTTAATTGCTACAGCTTCGTTTAAGATAGTAAATGATGGAGGAAAAGATGGTCAGGTAGAGTTTATGCATATCCATGGTTTAGGTATCACTGATAATGAGGATGAAGTTTATGTACCTGCTCATGATGGCTTAAAAGTCTTTAAAGACGGCATGTGGAGTAACGCAGAGGGGGAAAAACATGACTATATGGGATTCTCTATGGTAGATGACGGTTTTTATAGTAGTGGACATCCAGGTGAAGGTTCTAATTTAAAAAATCCATTTGGTGTGATTAAAACAACTGATATGGGTAAAAGTCTAGAGATGCTAGACTTATATGGGGAAATTGATTTTCATGGAATGGCTGTTGGCTATAAATCACACGCAATTTATGTTATAAATCCACAAGCAAATTCAAGAATGGATGATACTGGACTATATTACTCCACAGATGATACGAGAACCTGGACGAAGAGTGAAATGGAAGGTCTCGATGGGAAGATATCATCTTTAGCCGTACACCCAACTGATGATGCAATTGTTGCTTTGGGTACAAATGAGGGGATATTTATTTCAAAAGACTATGGACAAACGTTTGAGGGAATTTCTGATTCTCCAACAACAGCAGTATCATTTTCATTAGAAGGAGAGTTGTTTGCTGGAATTGTTTCTAGCACCTTTACCATTTCAAAGTTTGATATTGAAACAAATGGACAAACAAAACTTTCTATCCCATCGTTAACAGGCGAAAATGCAATAGGTTATATTGGAGTGAATCCACAGAATGAACAACAAATTCTCTTTACAACTTTTGAAAAGGATATCTATATTACTCAAAATGGCGGTGAAAGTTGGGAGAAAATTGCTGAGAAAGGGATAGGCTCTACGATGAATATTCAAACATCTCAATCCCAAACAGAAAGTCAACATTCTCATGGGGAGCATACTGAACATGGAAGTAACAGCAAAGATGAAGATCCATTAGATGTTTCTTGGGAATTTGATAATGAACCTACTGTTGGCAGTAAGCAAACGTTACAAATTAATATTAAAGACTCATCAGGAGAACCGGTTGATAAATTTGATATTGAACACGAAAAGTTAATGCATTTAATTATTGTTAGTGAAGATTTATCTATTTTCCAACATCTTCATCCACAATTTAATGGGAATGGAATGTTTAAGGTGAGTACCAATTTTCCAAAAGGTGGACGTTACAAACTAATAGCTGATGTTGTTCCAAGCGGACAAGAAACGTCCACTGTCACAAAATGGATTGATATTGATGGAAAGAGTAAAAAAGAAGCAGTAATAGTTGATGAATCATTAACAAAAGTTATTGATGGCAGAAGGATATCATTGTCTTTCGGTGGACAAATCCAGTCAAATAAAGACATGACGATGACCTTCACACTACAGGATGATAAAACGGGAGAGTCTATAAACGATTTAAAGCCATACTTAGGTGCAATCGGGCATGTTGTGATCGTGAGTGAAGATGGTGAACAATATGTTCACAGTCATCCTATGAATAAAGAAACAAGTGGACCAGTAGCTGAATTTATGACGGTATTCTCTGAACGCGGTATATATAAGGTTTGGGGACAGTTTAATCATAAGGGCGAAATTGTGACGGTTCCATTTGTAGTTGAAGTGCCTTAGAAACACATATTAAAAAATAGGAGGGGATCATTAATATGTAATTGTTTTTGCGATTAGGGTTTATTTTACATATTATATGAAACCCTTTAAAACTAAAGCAAATAATGCTCTTACTATTTTAAAATTTTTATTATCGAAGGAATAAAGGGGAAGAAGCTGTTTTCTCCATACTTTCTTCAAACCTATTAAATATAATTTCATTGAATAAACAAAAAGGGAGGTAATATTGATGAAAAAGAAGATTGTATTTGTTTCATCTTTTGCATTAGCTATATTTCTTGTAGCTGGGCAGTTTACTTATGCAGAAAAACCGGACAGCATGATGAATATGATGAACGGCAATGGAATGACGAAGATGATGGAAGCAATGAATTCTCCTGAAGGGCAAAAAATGATGAAGGCATGTGGAGAATTTATGGAATCTAGTGATAGTGATAGTGAAGTAAAAGAAACATCACATTAAAAATTAAGGTCCTTTTACCTAATTTATAAAAAGGGGATAAAAATAATGGAATGGTTACTGTACTTATTATGTCCTTTAATGATGTTATTCTGCATGAAGGGGATCTTTACAGGCGGTAAAAAAGATTGTCATTCTAAACAAGAAAACATAAAAAATGAACAAATGAAGTCTTTACAATTACAGGTGCATAATTTGCAAGAACAAAATATGAAACTTATTAATGAGATTAAATTGTCTAAACATAAGAACAGTGTGGTTTCTATTTCTCAGGATACTGAAAATGAGAATAGATTCACATCGTAAGGGCAACCTGTCTGGTTGTCTTTTTTCTTATTTCGACAGTTTCAAGTATAGTTAAGGTTGGATTGATTTTGGAGAAGGAAACAGAGTTTAGTACCAGTTATCATATGGAAGGTTTTAAATATAGAGAATAAGGGGAGAAGGTATTGTCGCTTTTTCGGAAATTTATTATTTGGTCGATGGTCATCGGTATCATTCATGTTTTTTTACCAGTATTAACAGGGTTTGCTCACTCTAACATGGAAAAAACATACCCAACTGGAGGAGAGAAGCTTACCAACAGTCCCTCAACAATAGAAGTCTGGTTTCAGGACCCAGTTGTTATACATTCTGATTCTATACAGCTACTAGATGCTTCTGGAAACCAAATAGAATTAGGAAATCTAGAGATTGATCCTAAAGATAAAACACATATCGTAAGTAATTTAACTGAGGATCTTCAAGAAGGGTATTATGTTTCAAAAATAAATGTGATTGCATTAGACGGTTATGTTATTCAGGAAGAATTTAAATTTCAAATAGTTGAATCAGAAACTAGGCAACAAAAAGAAGATTTAGAAATTGTTAAGTACTCACCAAAAGATGGAGAAATTGTAGAAGGTTCACCATATCAGATCGATTTGTGGTTTAATCAACCAACAGAAGTAACAGCTATAGGTGTGTTTGATGATCAACAGCAAACGATTAACACTGAAACACCTGTTGTAGATACTAATGATCCCAACCATGTAATTGTTAAGTTAGAAGGAGGGTTATCAAAAGGAACATACCAAGTGACATGGTATGCGCATCCTAAGAATCTTGATAATAAGCCCCAATTGGAAACAATTGATGTTTTTTATTTTGCTGTTGATGAGTTTACCCCTATTCAACAGCAAGAGAAGGGTGTGTCAACCAAATCATTTTGGTTTGAAAGTATGGGTTTAAAACAAATTGGATATTGGTTTGTATTTATCGGAGTATCTATTTTATTTGGTAGTGCCTTCTTTAACTCAATGATTCTAAGAGAATGTATTAATTCTAAAAAGTGGCGTTATTATTCATTTATATTACTACTCTTAGTTTTAATAGGTATTTTTATTATTTTTGTTCTTCAAAAAGGAGAATTAGAAAACCTCTCATTATCACAACTATTATCTCTAAAGTATGTTTGGATTCCAGTATTACAAATATTCTTATTAGTTCTAGGTTTTGTATTTAGTAAGGTTAGACTACTCCTTTATGGTTTTGCACTATTCCTATTACCTTTTTTCACTGGTCATGCTGCATATCCTCGATATGGTGGGTATTTATCAATGCTTGTTTACGGGTTACACCTAGTAGCTGCATCCATTTGGATTGGTGGGTTATTTTCCATACTAACTTTACCTCGTAAATCCGAGTTTAAGGAGAAATTAAAGGAAATTTTACCTTCGTTTTCTAAGTGGGCATTAATGAGCCTAATCATCATTGTTTGCACTGGTCTATACATGACTAATCAATATGTGCCTTCTTTTTCTACTGAGAGCTTTGTCCAAAGTGAATGGGGAAAGGCTGTTCTGGTGAAGATGATTGCTACTATATTTATTTTAATTATTGGTTTCTTTCAAAGAAGAACGATTAAAAGGTTTATAACAAAAGGAATTAATACAATCATTACACGAGCTAAAATAGAATTAGTTTATGCTGTATTTATTGTTCTATTTGCTTCTTTACTACTAGTTTCTTCACCTGGAGCTGCTGAACAAGGTGTGTATCCAACATCAATGGAAAAAGAAGGGGTTAAATTAGACATAGATTTCACACCTCTTTATCCAGGATTAAATGTATTAACGATGGACTTTGAAGAAAAGGTCAAAAATGTTGAAGTAACCCTTTCAATGCCACCAAACTATAAAGTTAACTACAATGCCTTTAAAGTGGATGATAGAACCTTTAAAATAACAGGAAATCTTCTTCATGCTGCTGGCACAATGGAAATGGAGGTAAAGGCTAAGAAAGAGGATGGAGAAGAAATAGAATATATTTTTAGAATCGTCATACCTGGGGAAATGAGATTTAATGAATAAGGTAGAAGTTATTTGCAGTGCTTTTCATCATTAACTGGAGTTTTTAAGAAGCACATTTCTAGAGAAATGTGCTTTACCAATTATAACTTGTTAGTTATGAAACTCCAAAAGGTAAGCCAGTAGCTGATACATTCAAGGATAAATTTTTAGTTTTTCAACAATATGGGTGTTAATTCAATAACCATCCTCAACAATAAAAACGCAAATGTGTAATTAATAACAGGTTCTGTTTTGAAGTACAAAATACAAATTAACATTGCTTTTCGTATAGTAATTCGCGCTATGATTAAAAAGCATTTTGACAAGTAAATCAGCAAAGAACAATGCTTGGAATATGCTCCAAGCATTTTTATACAAAGATAAGTACCCGTTTAAGCAAATTTCCAACTCTTCAAGAATCGCAAGGAAATAAGCTACTAAAATAAGCGAAGAAATTCCCCTTATTGAGGAAATAACATGAAAAATAGATTAAATAGACGGAAAGATTCCGCCTATTTAATCGAAAAAGACGAAAATGGACCATTTTACATTGCTTAACCGGAAAAATTCCGCTTATATCTCCAAACTGATTTCCATTCTTCATTCTAGCCGGAAAAACTCCTCTTATTTATAAACTATTGGTTACTCAATTAAGGATAATCTGCTTTATTTATCCGCCTCTCAGACCATTAGCCACCCCCCTGGTAGTTAAAATCATTTTTAGCACACCATTTGGAATAGCAATGAGCTTGCGAATTTTTATGCTGACAAATACTTATGTCACTTATTAAAAGTGGTTCGGATTTCTGGGCCTATTTACCTTCCATTTAATTAAACCCCTTAAATATCAATAAAAATAAGCAGTCTTATTCAGTAGCGAATAGGACTGCTTATTAGTTTGCTAATTTAGTTTTTGTATTCGGAAACCGAACCCGTTATGTAAATAACATTTGCGTTTTTATTTATAGTAAATAGCCATAATGTTGAGTGTTGTTTGAATGGGTTTTAATTTAATAATATAAATATTAACTTAAAAAAGGGAAATTTTGATGGGATTCCCATTAAAGATTTATTTAAAATCATTTTTGAAACCATTAAACTAACAGGTAAACGAGAAATTCTTTCATAATCTATTATTTTAGAGATGTTATTATTTAAATTCTTTACTATAATGAGGTTGAATTATCCAAAGGGAGACATTATGACACTTGTTAAAACGGCCAATTTGATAATTGGAATTATCTTACTTATACTCTCGATTCCAACAAGTAGTAAAGTGTTGATGGAAAAGGTTTATGACTGGGAAATGAAAAGTAGGTATGAAATTTCTGAGCTAAATGAGATGTACAAGGGTGCGAAAACTACTTATGAGTTCGCCGATTCACAAATTAACGTTTTTCACGAATCAAAAAGTGATGAATTGGTAACCAATGAGTGGGGAGATGTGATCAAAAAGGCTGATGTATATCTCTCAATAAATGGTGAAATAACGGAAACTTTAGTATACTATCCAGTCAAAATAGAGGAACGTGGCTTAAACCAATATACCCATTATATTTCTTATTGGCTAGTAGAGGAAAAAGATCATAACAAGAAATTTTTTATAATAATACTTCAGAAAAATCCGTCTCCATACAACGTAGCAACTTTCTCTATAGAAAGATTGGAATATATATCTTATACAATCTCAGAAAAAGGAACGATAACGAGAGATACTTTTAATTATGAAAACAAGAATAAATTGCAAACTAAACTTATTCCACCTATGTACTTTGGTGGAGCAGGCTTCTACTCAGATATATGGAATACGTATTATCCTTTTTTATATCCAATTATAACTATTCTGGGTTTTATATTAATTCTAGTAGGAATTCCCTTTAAGTCGTATGCAAGGACAAAACAATAAGGAATAAACCAAATAGATAATTGATTGTGTTACTAATAATGCTTTTATGCATTAATTAAGAATCTTCTGCATTCAAAGCGCAATTCATGAAAATAAATTGCGCTAATTTGCATTTAAAAAAGGATATATATATAAAGCGAATATTCTATATTTATTCTAAAAGGTTTTTTAAAACAGATAAAGGATATAAAATTGTTCTTGGTGCGGATGAATATAATAATAATCCTGGATGGATACATACTCAAGAGGACCAATTGAATTTATTAGACCATTCAACGTGGGAAGAAAGTTTCAATGAAAATTCTTTATCAGCTATTCTTGTTGAACATGTTTAGAAGCATCTTACCTATATAAAGGAATTGATGCAGTACAACTTTGCTATAGTTTTATGTTGGGTTAATCGGTATTGTATTTGCACTTTTAACAAATCGATCAGGTGGCTTTATTAGTAATTCATTAAACATGTCAGTACAAGGTGAAACATGAATTAAGATCAAAAAAGAAGAAAAAAAGTTTCAACCATCATTTGTCTATTTAATAGGAGCTATAGTTGCTAACTTATTGTATATAAAGAATACTTTTAGGTCAGTAATTTTGGACTTAAATAATAAAAGAGAGGTAGAAAATGACTAAAGAGATGTTTATTCAAATAAATGATTTTAAATTATTTGCTAAATTGGTTGGTGAAAATACTGGAAAGCCCACAATAGTGATGGATGCTGGATATGGTGACTATTCAAAGACGTGGGATTCTGTTATTTCTGATCTATCATTGCTTACAGATGTTTTAATTTATGATAGAGCAGGACTAGGGAAAAGTGAATCAAGTTCTAAACCAAGAACGAGCATTGAAATGATTAAAGAATTAAGAGAAGTAGTTAAAGGAACTAAGATCAAACTCCCTTTTATCTTAGTTGGTCATTCATTTGGTGGAGTTAACGCAAGAATGTATGCAACTGAATATCCCAAAGATGTCTGTGGACTTATATTGGTTGATTCTACACCTGAGGATTATAGAGAAAGATTTCTTCCAACGATGTCAAACGAGTTCCAAGAGGCATATAACAAACAATTTGTTCATGAAGGTAATTACGATGAATTTATGGAAAGCTTAAAACAGTTAAAGACATCAAAAAGAAAAATAAATGTGCCATTAATCGTTCTATCAGCTGGTAAAAAAGCTCATTATTCAACAAAGTCACAAGAATTATGGAATGAGATGCAGAGAGATATTCTTGAAATATCTACAAATGGGGAGCTGGTGATTGCTGAAAATTCTGCACATTATATACAAAATGATGAGCCAGAATTTCTAGTTAACGCAGTAAAAAGATTACTAAGCAGATTTTAAGGGAAATATATTTTTTATTTCAATAATAAGAACTTGCTATAAAGTTATTCTTTCGCAATCAAAAGTAAATACGCAAGCTAAAGCAAAGTTGCTGAAGAAGGCTTTTAAAAATGAACACTACTGCTTCCTTTTCAACATCTTTATAACATCTTTTAATTGGATTATAATATAATTTAATTTGAGAATTCATTTAGGTGGGAATTAAAAATGAACGTATTATGTGAGAAAAGATCCTATACTAGAGAGTTTACAACTCATCATCATGAGTTTGGACAATTTCTTTTTCCATTAAGAGGCTCCTTAGATATCCAAACGAAGTGGCAAGAAGTCAACCTTAAATCCGATTATTGTTTTTATATTCCTCCCAAGTTAGAACATAACTACCGTTCTGAGGACAGGAATGAATTCTTAATCTTAGATATTCCAACACACTATTTGCCAGAGAATACAAGTGACATGTATATACGGTTGGATCAACAATGGAATGCTATTCGTTATTTACTACTCGAAGAGGTAAAGAGTCCAGAGAACCTATCCTCCCTACTAAATTTAACTAGATATGTAACTAACAAACTCCAAACCTCCAAGCCACCTTCTATTGAATACATTCACAATCATTATAAGGAGCAAATTAAATTAGAGACATTAGCAAAAATAGAACATTTTCATCCAGTGTATTATTCAGCATGGTTTAAGAAACAAACTGGAAAAAGCCCAAAAGCATATATTTCTGAACTTCGTTTGAAAGAGGCGAAACATTTATTAATTTCAACAAAATGGTCCATGTCAGAGATTAGTGAGGAATTACGTTTTGAGAATTCTTCATCGTTTACTAGGTGGTTTGTGAAGTGGGAGGGAATATCTCCACAAAAATACAGAATTCTTAACAATGGATAAAAAGCTTATTAAACTTGGTAAAGAAAATTTCTAAGGAATTTTCTATTATTAGTTTAATATTCTTTTTATCTTTTTTTATGGAGGTGAACTAAAATGAAAGGAATAATGCCGACTTTTTTAGTATTACTCGCTGCAATACTTTGGGGAACTACAGGTACAACGCAGGCACTTGCGCAAGAAACAGCTCATCCGATTGCGATTGGGGCTACTCGTTTAGCAGTAGGAGGTTTCTTTTTATTATTAATGGCTCTTATAGTAGGGAAATTCAGCCTGAAAGGTTGGTCTATCAAGACAACGCTAATAGCATCTTTATGTATGGCTTTGTACCAGCCGTTATTTTTCTCGGCAGTTTCAATTACTGGAGTGGCTATTGGGACAGTAGTTGCAATTGGGAGTGCACCTATCTTCTCAGGTCTCACAGAATGGATTTATTTAAAGATTCGTCCATCTAAAGTTTGGTGGTATTCTACTTTCCTATCAATATTAGGTTGCCTATTGCTCTTTGTTAATACAGAATCCGTTTTTGTAGACCCTGTTGGAATAGTAATGGCTCTTGGGGCTGGGTTATCCTTTGCTAGTTACGCTCTTATTAGTAGATCATTGGTTGAAAAACATTCTTCATTATCAGTTGTAGCAGTTGTTTTTACTCTAAGTGCAATTTTATTATCTCCGTTTTTATTTACTTTTGATATGTCTTGGATTATGAGTTTTCAAGGTGTAGGTGTAAGTCTTCAACTAGGAATTATGGCAACTGGGATAGCCTATTTTCTTTTTGCTAAAGGACTTACCAAGGTTAATTCATCAACTGCAGTTACACTTTCGTTAGCAGAACCATTAACCGCAGCATTATTAGGAGTATTTCTATTGGGCGAAAGCTTAACGATAACTTCTTGGATCGGAATGATCCTCTTAATACTAGGAATCGGAATATTATTTTTGTCGCCCAAAAAATCGATTAGCATAAAAGAACCAAAAATGGTTCATTAGTTAGTCGCAAATTAATGAAAAAAATTAAAGTGAAGAAACAAAGTCATTAATGCGCAGTACAACGATACTATGCAATAGAATATTGATCTTCAACAATAAGAGTGCTGTTGTTACAAGTCAAATTTTTCAATGAGCATATGACCTAACAAAAGGTGCTTATCCTAAAAGAAAGGAAAAGCACTTTTTTATTTTCGAGGCAATTGAATCAATTTCATAATATATCATTTGTTACCAAAAAACGTATGAATTTCACATATATTAATGTTTTTATCCGTGTGTTGTTTATTAACATGTTCAAGGTGAAGAAAAATGTTCGTTTTTTGATTAAAGAGTCATAATTATGAAATTAACTCAATTAAAAAGTGATTTTTAATATCCATTTAACTCTAAGGCTTCTGTGAAAAAATTTACATGTTAAAATATTCCTAAACTCACTATTCACTAGACAATGAAAATGAGGTATATGATGAATTTTAAAAAGTCGGTAAATATGAATCGGGGATCTGTATTTCTATCATTAATTTTTTTCGTTTTGTTTTTAGTAGTCTTATTTCGCTTCCTGTATATTATGGTAACGGGAACAGTAGATGGTGTTAATCTTGTAGAAAATAAGGAAACTAGAATAACAAAAGAAGGTATTTTAGAAGGGAAAAAAGGAGAAATACTTACGAACGATGGTGAAAAAATTGCAGTCGATTCACAAGTATACACAGTGATAGGTGTACTTAGCAAAGAAAATCCAAACCATATAAAAG